>NZ_JBDUCX010000129.1:0-18794 GCF_040003245.1 Chthoniobacter sp. | reverse complement strand
GCCTCGCGGAAGCGACGTCATGGCGCGATGGGATGTTCGCGGGCGCCTTCGGCTTCCACGATGGGCCAGGTGGCGCGGTCGGGGCTGGCGTAAGGGCCCATTTTCTCGACCGGGATCGGCTGGAAACCCAGCGCCCAGGCGGGTGAATCCGGCGCGAGCCGGTAGTCGTCCTTTTCGGGCGCGAGGAATTTTGGATCGGCGATGATGCTGTGCTGGTCGCCGAGCGCCTGCCAGCTCTGCCATTCGTCGAGCGACTCGGTTTCCTCGAGCGCGACATCGGCGGCGTAGAGCGCGCCTTTTTCCGCGGCCCAATCGAGGCGCACGCGGAAGTTCTTCATCTTCTCATGCCAGCCTTTTTCGCCCTTGGCGGGAATGCTGAAGGCGAATTCGAAATCCTGCCATGCCGGGGTGATTTTCGCCTCCGAGGGAGAACTCGCCCAAAAGTGCGCCGGCTGTCCGTCCGTCGCCGGCAGGAAGAACTGCAGCATGAGCGACGCCTTGGCGTTCTCCTGGTCGGTGCGCAGCCGCGCGTGCAGCCGGTAGGCCCCGCCAGGCTTCAACTCCACGTCGTGACTCACGACGATGGGATAGTTGTCCCGCTTCTTTTCGTGATTGTAGGCGGCGTCGATGCGCAGCGACTGCGCGCCGTTGTCCTCGGTGACGCCCGCAGTGCCACCGGGCGTGTGAATCTGCCACTGCCAATCTTTCGGCAGCGCGTTCGGGCCGCCGTCCTGGAAGCTGGGATTGGGTGCGAGATTGCCGCTGATCACCTTCCCCGCCTTATGCTGACCGGTCTTGAGCGGCAGGCCATCGTGCCAGTAGAGGTTGCGGTCGAACTGGTTCCGCGCGGGATTGAAATTGACGACGTTCAACGCCTTCGCCTCGGGGTTTTTCCACGCGATGATGTTGCGGGTGAAGATGTCGCCGGACATCACGCGGCCTTCGCTGTCGGGGATCTTTTCCGGGGGCACATCCATGCCGCGCAGGCCTTTCCACGCCGGTAGATTGGCGACCGCCTCATAGCCCTTCTCCATCTGCGGCAGGGTGGTTTCCCAGAAGCGTTGTTTCACCGTCCAGCCGTTGAATTCCCACTGCCGCATCCCGCCCTCGACGAAGATATTGTTCTCCACGCGGCAATCGCGGGCGCTATGCCCGTGGATGCACGAGCGGCCGCAGCGGGCGACGATGTTGCCGGTCACATCCACGCCGCCGGAATTGTCATCGAGGTAAATGCCCCACGCGAAGTAGGGCGAAGTCCACTTGCCGTTCCAGCCGAAGCCGAGCACGTCGTGGATGAAATTGTAGCGGATGACGGTGCCGCGCGGGGTGAGCCAGTCGCGCCCGCCGCAATAAGTCGCGCCCACGTCCTCGGTTTCCAGCGCGAGGTGGCGGAGGTGATTGTACTCGAGAAGGTGATTGTTCCCGCCGAATTGGATGGCGAAGCGCGGGGTGTCGTGGATGAGGCAGTGCGAGACGCGCTGGCCGACGCCGCTGAGGGCCACCCCCACACCCTGCTTGTAGAAAACGCCGACGTGATGGATGTAGCAGTTGTCCACGAAATTGCCGGCGTTGGTGAGCGTCGGCCGGTCGCCGCCGCTGAGGCTCACGCCGTTGCTGCCCGTCTGGGAAATGTCGCAACCGACGACGCCATTGTCCGTGCCTTCGCGGACGCTGATGCCGGTGCCGCTGAAGTCGCCGACGTTGCGCACCGTGCAGCCGACCACGCGGCAATGATTCGCCTTCGTCAGCACCACGGCGCTGCCATCGGCGCATTCGAGGGTGAAGCCGCGCAGGGTGACGTAATTGGCGTTCTCGATGGCGATGATGTCACGCGTGGTCGGGGCGTAGACCGGGGCGCTGTCAATCGCCGCGGGCGGCTTGAAATAGAGCGTCCACGTCTGGCGATCGAGGTACCACTCGCCCGGTGCGTCGAGGTCCTCCAGCGCGCCCTGGAAATAGAAGCGGTCGTTGGCGCGCATCGCGTAGCTGCCATCCTTGGCGGTGGTGACGGTGTGCTTTTCGGCGTCCACGCTTTTCACGCGCAGGATGTCGTTCCACCAGTTGTAGCGCGGGAAGACGAAGACCTCCACGTCCTCGGGCCTGGCCCAGGTGCGCCAGTCTTGGGGCTTCACGAGCAAGGTGTGCTTGTCCTCGCCTTCCTTGTCGGCATACATCGGCCACATCTCGCCATCCGCGTAGGCCCAGCCGCCACCGTAGGGATTCTGCGGATCGTAGTTCGGGTAACGGGCGAGGATCTGGCGCTGGCCGCCGAAGAAGAGCTGCTTGAAGGCGGCGCCTTTGAAGCCCTGCATGCGCACATCGGTTTGGAGGATGCCGTCCTTCCAGGGGTCCCAATGGCTGATCGCGAGGCCGCCGATGAGCACCGGCTTTTCGTTTTCAAAGGCGCGCCAGACGACGGGAGCCTCGGCGGTGCCGGAATCCTGGGCGTCCAGTTTCAGGCCGGCGGAGAGCTCGTAGAGGCCGGCGCGCACTTGCACGGTCATGGCGGAGGTGTCGCCGGCCTTGCGGGCGTCGCGGACGGCGTCGCGGGCTTGGCTGAGGTGGGCGAAGGGGCCGTCGGTCTTCTCGGCATTAGGGGCGGGGAGCTTGCCCGACCAGGCGTCGTCGCCGTTCGGGGCGACATACCAGTCGGTGCCGTGGGCGGTGGTGGCCGTGAGGGCGGCCAGTAGAGCGGCCTGGAGGAAAGGGATAAGGGCGAATCGACGGGGGTTGATCACGGGAGTGGGAATTTGAGAGCCTTGATTTACCTTGAGTTGCCTTGAGTTGCCTTGATCGTCGAGGGCAGATCAAGGGTGCGATTCGGTGCGAGATCGACAATGCCTTCCTTCACGGGGTCATCCTGAGCGGAGTGTAACGCAGTCGAAGGACCCCGTGGAATAACCAGCGAGGTCGCTGGTAGAGCGACGGGGTTCTTCGACTGCGTTACACTCCGCTCAGAATGACACGCGAGGAGGAGGTTCATTTCAGATGCCGCAAGGCGGGCTGTTTCATCACGAGAGCGAAAATTTGAGACTTGAGCGACCTTGACCAGCCTTGATTGGCCTTGATTGGCCTTGATTGGCCTTGATTGGCCTTGATTTCGGAGATGCAAACCAAGGGTGCAATTGAGTGCGATTCGGTGCGATTTACTCTGTTGGCGTGTTCGTTCCGAAGGATCGTTTCGGGAGAACGTTCCAAGGCAGGGGAAAAATTTGAAGCACGATTAGGCACGACCAGGCACGATTGGAGGCGATTCACTCTGGATCGGTCATGAGCAAAGGACCGCGCCGCCCGTCGCGGGGGCGTGGGGCGTTCGATATTCATGTTAAGGGCATGTGGCATCTTCATCTGCTCGTCTTCCTTCCTTCGCCGTTCCCAACCAAGGGCGTCGCCTGTTCAAGCCTGTGTCCTCCTTCCTCCTCTCATTCCGCACGCAAGGTAGCATGCCCCTAGAGAAAAGTCAAGCATTTTCAGCGACCGAAGACGGCCAGGGCCTGGAGCTTTTCCAGGGCCCGCCCGGAGTCGATCTGCTCGCGGGCCAACTCCAGGCCGGCGGAGAGATCGGGGGCGAGGCCGGTGATGACGAAGCCGGCGGCGGCGTTGAAGAGGACGATGTCGCGCTTCGGGCCGCGCTCGGTGCCGTCGACGATCGCGGTGAGGATGGCGGCGTTTTGCGCGCAGTCGCCGCCGCGCAGGTCGGCGATGGTGCAGGTGGCCAGGCCGAGCGAGGCGGGGTCGACAGTGTGTTCGCGGATGAGGCCGTCGACCAGTTCGTGGACCATGCTCGGGCCGGTGAGCGAAAGTTCATCCATGCCCTGCCCATGCACCGCCCAGGCGCGGGCGCGGCTGAGCGCGGCGAGCGCGAGGGCATACTTGGGGAGCAGCAGCGGGGAGTAAATGCCGATGAGCTGATACGGCGGACGCGCGGGATTGAGCAGCGGGCCGAGGAGATTGAAGATCGTGGGGATGCCTTGCGCGGCGAGCGTCTTGCGGACCGGGCCGATGGCCTTGAAGGCCGGGTGATAGGCGGGCGCGAAGACGAAGCCGAGGCCGTGTGACTCGACGCAGCGGCGCAGGTCTGCCGGCGCGAGATCGATCTTGATGCCGAGTTCCTCGAGCACGTCGGCGCCACCGCAGCGGCTGGTCACGGCGCGGTTGCCGTGCTTCACGACACAGGCGCCGCCGGCGGCGAGGACGAACATCGTGGTGGTGGAAATGTTGAAGAGCTCCAGCTTGTCGCCACCGGTGCCGCAGATATCGATCATCGGGCCCGGCAGTTTTTCCAGATCGAGACCGGGATCGACGGCGCGGGCGAGCAGTGCCTGCACGAAGCCGGCGATTTCCCGGGCGGTCTCACCCTTGGCGCGCAGGGCTTGCAGGAAATCCGCCTTGGCCGTGTCGGCAATGTCCGGCGAGGTCAGCGCGGCGACGGCGTGTTCGACCTGGCTCGCATCGAGATCGTGGCCGGCGCGCAACTCGGAGATGAGGTCATCCAGGGCGGCCACGGTCATTTGTGCGAGGCGGCGAGGGCCACGATGATGAGGATGACGATGAGCACGGCGAGCACCGCGAGGGTGATCTTCACCCAGCTCAACGGATGCTTGCCGGCGATGGTGCCGGTGTAGCCGTTGATGACCACCTGGTAGGTCTGCGCGCCGTAGGTGTAAGCGAGCACCCAGACGGGCACGAGGATGTGCTTGTAGGTCTGCGCGGAGTAATCGGGCATCACCTGCAGGGAGCGATAGGTGTCGCCGGGCACCTGCTGGCCGCACATCTGCTGGAGCTTGCCGTCCATGAGGGCGCGGGCGTTTTGCGCGGCGGCGCCGAGGTCGATCTGGTATTGCTCCACGACCCAGCCGCTGAGGAAGCCGGGATCGTAGGGCTTGAGATCGGAGGTGGTCGGAAAGGGCTCGATCTTGGCGAGGAGCGGCGCGGGCACGCCCTTCGAGGCGGGCACGAGTTCGTCGTCGAAGAAATGATCGAGCGAGCCGCTGCTCCACTGCCAGCGGGTGTGCTGCACTTCGCGCGACTGCTGCTTGCCGTCGGAGTCGTTGTAATACTCCGTCTCGTAATAGTGATAGCCGCTCTCCGCGGTCCACTCGGCGTGCACCTGGGCGTCGAAGGTCCAGTAGGGGAGATAAACGCCGTGCACGGTATCGGTGAGCGCGCGCGACTTGAGGGCGTCGGGCGCGAACCAGACGTTGCCGTACCATTTGCGCACGAGGTCACGGACTCCCGACTCGGGGATCTTGAATTCGAGCAGGCTTTCGGGACGGATCGGCGCCTTGATTTCCTCGAAGGGAATGAGGGCGGAGGAGCCGCAGAAGTCGCACCGCTGGGCCACGCGGGTGGGATCGAAAACGGTGATCGCCTGACAGCTCTGACACTTCACCGATTTCTTCTCCGCCTGCCAGCCGCGCTGGTCGTCGGGAATATTTTGCAGGGCCGTGGCGAGGTCGTGCTCGGCGATTTCCGCGCCCTCGGGCGGCGCGGCCATGGGAGAAACCGTGCCGCAAAACGGGCAGACGAGCGCCTGTTTGGCCGGGTTCCATTGCGCCTCGGCGCCACAAGCCGGGCAGGCAAATTTCGACCGCGCGGAAATCTCAGACATCGACGCTGCCTAGCGGAAAATGGGCGATGACTGCGGCGACAAGTCGATCGTCTGGGTCGCCGCCGGTGCCGGTGTAGCGACAGGTGCGGGAGTGGCCGGTGCCGGTACGACCGGGATCGGCGTGGTGAGAGCGGGGGTGGCCGCGGCGCGCGGGTCGGGGGTCGACGGAGACGGCGTTTCCATGAACTGGGTCTGTGCCTTGACCGGTGGGAGCGGTCCCCCTTGCTTGGGTGCGAGCAAATAGCCGACGATCATCATGAGCATCATGCCGATGATGGCGACGATGAGGGCGACCTCGAGGATGGTAAAGGCGCGGGTGCGTGGCATGGCGGGACGTTCAGCTCTGGAGAAACTGATCCAGCGCGGCCTTGGTGATGCGCCAGGTCGAGCCGATCTTCTTGCCCTTCAAGTCGCCGCCTTCGAGCGATTGGACGACATCGGCTTCACTTACGCCGAGGATCTTGGCGGCGTCGGCGGGACTCATCAACTCGGACGGTGATACGGCGGCCGGAATCGGGGGTGGGGTGCCGCCGGCCGGAGCCGGGGGAGCCCAGGCGGGAATGGGTGGGGGTGCGGCAGGAGGGGTGGCTTGCGCACCGAGCACGCCGCCTTGCTGCTGCACCATCTGCTGGGCCATGGCCATGCCCACGGCCATTTCGGTGGCGAAGCCACCGGCGCCGCCGCCCTGGCCGCTGCCCATGCCCTGGGCCATTTGGAATTTCACGTAATCGTTGAGGTTGCCGACCGCGGCCATCGACGAACGCTTGTCGATCGCCTGCTCGACTTCCGGCGGGAGGCTGACGTTTTCGAGGATGAAGCTGGTCATCTCCAGGCCGTACTTGGAGGTCACCACGGGATTGATGAGCGGGAGCAGCGCGGCGCCCACTTCCTGGTAGCGCGCGGCGACGTCGAGCACCGGGATTTTGGCCTGGGCGAGCGCTTCGCTGAAGAGGCTGACGATACGCGAGCGCATGGTGTCGGCGAATTCATCGAGGCGGAAATGCTGGTCGCTGCCGGCCACTTCCTTGAGGAAGAGCTTCGGGTCGGTGATGCGAAAATCGTAGGTGCCGAAGGCGCGGGCGCGCACGATGCCGAAGTCGGCATCGCGCATCATCACGGGATTCGAGGTGCCCCATTTGTTGCCGGTGAAAAGGCGGGTGTTGAGGTAATACACGTCCGCCTTGAAGGGAGAACCGAAGCCGTATTTCCAGCCCTGGAGCTTGGTGAGGACCGGGATGTTGTCGGTGGTCAGCGTGTATTTGCCGGGGGCGAAGGTGTCGCCGAACTGGCCGACGTAGACGAACTGCACGGTCTGCGATTCGCGGACGATGAGCTGGGCGCCGTTCTTGATGTTCTTGTCCTCGTCGGGCCAGCGATAGCTGAGGGTGTCGCGCGAGTCATCGGTCCATTCGATGATCTCGATGAGTTCGCCTTTGATGAAGTCCATGAGGCCCATAGTGTGTGAGTCCTTTCTGCGAGGGTGGTGAAGGGTGAGCGAGAGAAAATAGCGGACGGCGGGCTGGGGTCAAAGCGTATCGCGCATTGCGAGACTGGGAGGACGGAATTTTACCGCCGAGGCGCGGAGACGCAGAGAAATACAGAGACAGGTGGGATAAGCCTCTCTGAACTTCTCCGCGCCTCTGCGTCTCGGCGGTTTCAAATGGATTGCCGCAGCGAAAAGCGGGTGGCTACTTCGCGGCGCGCAGGCTCTCCAGCCAGGCGAGCAGGTTCTGGAGATCGGCGGGGGTGAAGGAGTTGAGGAGGCCTTCGGGCATGATGGAGACGTCGCGCTTGCCGCGCTCGGTGATATCGGCTTTTTCGAGGGTCATGGCCTGGCCGGCGATGTTGCGGACGTCGACGCTGTCGCCGCCTTCGCGGGTGACGAAGCCTTCGATCTGCTCGCCTTTCTTCGTCTTGAACCACTGGCTCTCGAAGCCTTGGGCGATCTTGGCGCTGGGCTTGAGGATTGATTCGGTGAGGGCGGCGCGGTCGTAGATTTTCACCACGGCGCCGAGGATCGGGCCTTTGGGCGGTTCGTCGGCGTTGATGGTGTGGCAGGCGATGCAGCCGGCCTTGAGGAACATCTGCTGGCCTTCCTTGGCGTCGCCGCCTTTTTGCACGGCGGCGAAGAGCGCGTCGTACTTCATCGAGCCGATGATCTGCGTCGGTGCGCCGGTGTCCTTGAGGCCGAGCTTCTGGTAGGCGAAGAGCGCGGCTTCGGCGACGGCGTTGTTGGGATTGTTGAGGTTCGCTTTCACCTGCTCGGCGAAAGGCTTGGCGCCGGTGCGGGCGATGGCGGTGAGCAGGGCGGCGGCGGTCTCTGGTTTGTCGAAGCTCTTCGTCACGGCATTCTTCGCGGCTTCGCGTTCATTGTCCCGGCCCACGCGGCCGGTGGCGAGATTGACCAGCACGATCGCGGCAAGCTGGCGCTTGGCGGCGTCGGTGCCGTGGAGGAAGCGGCTGTAGTCGCCGACCCATTTGGCGTTGTGACCGCCGCGGCTGAAATCTTCGAAGACCTGCGTGAGCTTCGCGTCCGGCAGGTCGTGGCCGGCCAGCGGGGCGAAGGCCTCGACGGCGCCGGGGAAGACGCCGCCGTTTTCCGCATTGGCGACAAAGATGCGCAGGGCGCGGACGCGCAGTTCCGGCGCTTCCTGGTCGTTGCCGGTGATTTCCTGGAGTGCCTTGATCGCCTCCGGGGGCATGGACTTGTCGTTGCGCACCATGCCCTCGATGGCGGTGAGCTTGGCGGGCGTGTCGCTGCCGGCCTTGGCGAGCATCAGTTCCACCAAGCCGGGGAAGGCGACCTTGCATTGATACATACGGGCGACGAGCCACTTCGAATCGTCGGCGTTGGAAGCGTCGAGCGCGGTCTTGAGCGCGGCGCTAATTTTGTCCGTCTCGCTCCAGGCGATGGGCTGATAGACCGGGCCGGTGGTGTCGGGCCGGGTGCTCCACCAGACCTTTGGGTCTTCGTAAGGCGCGTCCTGATTGGCGAGGCGGCAGAGGGCGTTGAGGATGCCGCGGCGCAGTTCGCCTTGCGCGCCGGGGAGACGCTGGATGAGGCCGTCGACAACCGTCGGTTCGTAGATGCCGTAGAGCGCCTTGAGCGCGCCGGGCTTCACTTTTTCATCGGCCGAATCGAGCGCGGTGAGGCAGACCTGTGAAGCCTTCAATTCGCGCAGGGCGCGAAAGGCGAGGTGGTCGATGATCGGGTCTTCGTCGGCGACCAGCGGGAGGATGGCTTGGGCGGCATCGACCTTGTGCAAACGGCGCAGGGCGACGAGTGCCGCCATGCGGTTACGCGGGTTTTTGTTGGTGAGATACGGCGTGAAAATGTCCGAGGGCACTTCCTCCGGCTTGTCCGCATAATCGGCCATGGCGCGGAGGACGAACTCCACCAGGTCTGCATGCTTGAGCAGCAGGAGGGGCGCAGCCGGGCCTCCGGGGCTCACCTTGTGTTTCATTTGCACGGCGGTGTAGAGCGCGGCGACGCGTTGCTCGGTGGTGAGGGGAAGCTTTTCATTGCCCATCGCCATGCCGAGCATCAGGCCGATGTTGGCCGCCTTGTCGGCGTCCTTCGCCCGGCGGACGAACTCCCGCTGGGCGGCCTGGCGCAAGACGTTGCTGTCGGAGAACAACGCGCCCAGCACTGCATCGTCCCCGCCCGTGGCGAGGTCCGGCACGGTGACGGCGGGCTGGCCCTTTTTCACGACGCGCAGCACATAGCCGGCGAAGGGGCCGTTGAAGTTGAAGGTCGCACCTTCCCAACTGGTGATGTAGAGGCGGCTGCTCGCGTCGACGTCCATGTCGGTGGGGCGGGTGAGGGTGAGCCACTTTTTCTGCGGCGTGGCCGGGCGGAGATAGGCGGGCTTGGGATCGTTGGTCGTGGCGTTGTTGAGCTTGAAGCCCGCGCCGTTGGGCACGAGATCGTCGTGATAGAAGATGCCGCCCACGCCCCATTCCACGGTGAAGAGGCCCTTGGGGAGGCCGGGTTCATCGAGCCAGAGCGAGCCGCAGGGGCTGCCGCCGCCGAAGTCGGCCAGCGTGTCGATCATGTCCTCGCCGAAATTCTTGAATAAAAACGGATAGCCCATGTGCGCGCCGGGCGGATGGAAGCTGAGGCGGTCGTTCCAGCCGCCGCCGTCGTTGGTGTTGTCGCGGGTGAAGATGTCGAGCGTGGGCGAGACGGCGACGTCGTAGATATTGCGCGTGCCTTCCACGACGAGCTCGAGGCCGGTGCCGTCGGGACGAATGCGGACGACGCCGCCGCCGCGATGGGTGAGCGTGGTGCCGTCCTTGCCCCTGGCGTTGATGCAGCCGTAGTCGCCCATGGCGATGTAGATGAAGCCGTCGATGGCGAGGCGGCAGCCGTTGGTGGTGTGATCGGCGCCGCGGAAGCCGAGGTCGAAGCCGAGCCCGGTGAGAATGTCTTCCTGGCGGTCGGCTTGGCCATCGCCATCGTCATCGTAATAGGCGGTGAGATTCGGCGGGTGCATGACGTAGAGCACGCCGGGGCCGTTGCCTTTCGGGCCGTCCCAGATCACGCCGCGCGGGCTCTCGACTTCGCAGAACGTCTTGAACTCGTCGGCGTGGCCGTCGCCTTTCGTATCGCGCATCCGCACGACGCGGCCATGCGCTTTGCCGGGTTCATTGCGGTCGCGGCCGAGGGAGCCGTTTTCATCGATGGCGACGAAGATCGTGCCATCGACCGCGGCGCTGACCGAGGTGGGGTAGCCACCCTGCGGGGGCTTGGCGAAGACCGTGGCTTCGTAGCCCTCGGGCAGGGTTACCGTCTTGAGGATCTCCGCTTCCGTGCGCTCCGGGAGTTTTTGCGCCCGGGCCGGGAGGGCGAGGGCGATGCCGCAGAGAAAGAGAAGAGCGAAGCGGTGGGACATAGCCCCAAATCATTCCGCGTTCGCCGTTTCCTTAGCCAGATTTGTTTTACGGGGTGATGGTCACCGACTTCACGAGGAGGGAGCCGTGGCCCGGGGCGGCGAGGATGTGAAAGTTCACCTCCTGGCCTCCGCCGACATCTTTCCACGCGACTTTCATCTTCTGCCAGTCGCCGCCCGGCTTCACGGTCTGCAGCTTGTACATGTAATTGTCCTTCTTATCGAGGCGCATCAGCAGGTCGATCTTGGGATGGACCAGCGCGCTCCAGTAATAGAAGGAGCCCGAGCCCCACGTGATCTCGCGATCAAAGACCGTGGCTTTGTCGTTCAGGGCGAAATCCGCGGACGCCTTGTAGGTGATCTCCGCATTCATCGCGTCCATCTCCTTGGCGGTCTTGAACTTCTGGAAGAAATCCGCGAATTGCGTGGTCTTGAGTTTGATCTCGATGACCGGGATGTTCTTGGGCTTCTCGGCGGGCGTTGACCCGGGAGGGGGCAGCAGGCTGCTCGATTTGGAATCGTCGGTCGGTGAGAGGGTGCCATCCGGCTTCAAGAACATGGCGAGGCCGTCGCCCATCCATTTCGATTTCCCTTTGGCGAAGTCGCCGTTTTCCAGTCCTTCGGCGAAGGCAGTGGTCGTTGCACCCGCCAGCACGATGCCGCCGGCTACCAGTAAACCGCGAAGGAATGAATGCATAGTTCGAGGGCTGAACGGGAGGTTATGGAATGTGATACGCAGTTGCACGTTCATTCCATACGGAAACCCCACGGGATGTTACCGGCCAGGCGAAATATCCATTTCTTCAACGCCTCGAAAAGGGCTTGTCGCGCACTGAAGCCGTTTTCAATTATCAGTTTCGCTTATTATTGAGAATTTCGTTTGGTGACCGCTGGGGCTGTGCTTAAGTTCCAACCCCACTTTCCAATTACAATGGCTATTTCGTTCGCGAATCGTTTCAACGCCGACCTGCTGGACCAAAATTACGAGCGGTGGCGCAAGGATCCGGCTTCGGTCGACTCCACCTGGTCCGCCTTTTTCGAGGGGTTTGAGCTCGGCTCGGTGCAGCCGAAAAATGGGGCCGTAGCGACGCAAAATGGCGCGGTGCCGGCGACGTCCACGGATTCTCCGCTGCAAACGCGCGTCGATGGCCTCGTCTACGCCTATCGCACGCTCGGTCACACCATCGCCAATCTCGATCCGCTGGCCCACGAGCGCCCGACGAATCCGCTGCTGAGCCTGCGCGAACTGGGCTTCGACGAAAAGGACCTGGATCTCACCGTCGGCTCGAAATTCCTGCTCGGCGGGAAGCGCATGAAGCTGCGCGAGATGATCGGCGAACTCGAGCGCATTTATTGCGGGCCGCTCGGTGCGGAGTTCATGCACATCCAGAATCCGCGGGTGCGCAACTGGCTTCGGGACAAGATCGAGAGCCGGACGGCCGAGGCGAGCGTGTCGCCGGAAGTGAAGCGCCGCATTCTGCGCCAGCTCGTGAAAGTGGAGAGCTTCGAGCATTTCCTGCACACGAAATACCAGGGGCAAAAGCGCTTTTCGCTGGAAGGCGGCGAGTCGCTCATCACCGCCCTCTACGGCATTCTCGAATCCTGCCCGCCGAGCGGCGTGGAGGAAATTTGCATGGGCATGGCCCATCGCGGGCGGCTGAGCGTGATCGCGGAATTCCTGCGCAAGCCGTACCGGCTGATGTTCGCGGAGTTCTCGGAGAACTACATTCGCAACACGACCGACGGGGATGGCGACGTGAAGTATCATCTCGGCTACATGACCACGCGGAAGCTGAAGATCGGTGGCGAAGTGGAAGTGCGGCTTTCGGCGAACCCGAGCCATCTCGAGGCGGTGAATCCGGTGGTGATGGGGATGACCCGCGCGCGCCAGCGCATCCGCAAGGACACCGACGATCGCAAAAAGGTGATCTCCGTGCTCATCCATGGCGATGCCGCCTTTGCCGGGCAGGGCATCATCGCGGAGACGCTGAACATGTCGCAGCTCCAGGGCTACCGCATCGGCGGCACGATCCATCTCATCGTGAACAACCAGATCGGGTTCACCACGCTGCCGGCGGATGCGCGCTCCACGACTTACTGCTCCGACGTGGCCAAGATGATCGAGGCGCCGATTTTCCATGTGAATGGCGACAACCCGCTCGCCGTGCGCTGGGTCTCGGAGCTCGCCCTGGAATTTCGCCAGACTTTCAAGCGCGACGTCGTCGTCGATATTTTCTGCTACCGCCGGTTCGGCCACAATGAAGCGGATGATCCCGTCTCGACGCAGCCGACGATGTATGCGGACATCACCACGCACCCGAGTGTGGGTACGCTCTTCGAGAAGAAGCTCGTTTCCGAAGGCGTGCTCACGCAGACGGAGGCGGATGCGCTCGACAAGGAAATGGAAGAGCGGCACGAGAAGGCGCTGGCCATCGTGAAAGCGGCCGAGAAGGACCAGACGATCAACAGCTTCAGCGGCTCCACCGCCGCCCCGCAAGCGCCCTACACGCACGACCCGGTCGAGACCGCTGTCTCGAAGGAGAACCTCGCGAAGATCGTGAAGGCGCTGACGACCGTGCCCGATGGCTTCACCATCCAGCCCAAGCTGAGGAGCTTCCTGCTCGAGAAGCGGGCGAAGGCGTGGGCGAACGGCGGCCCGTTCGACTGGGCCTACGGCGAGGCGCTGGCCATGGGTTCGCTGCTGCTCGAGGGCATCCCCGTGCGCCTCAGCGGACAGGATGCGCGCCGCGGCACCTTCAGCCAGCGGAATTCGTATCTCTACGATCAGAAAACGCGCGAGCGCTATTGCCCGCTCAAGCACATCACCCCGGAGCAGGCGCAGGTGTGCATCTACAATTCGCTGCTCAGCGAGGCCGGCGTGCTGGGCTTTGACTACGGCTATTCGCTCAATTTCCCGAATCTGCTCTGCATGTGGGAGGCGCAGTTCGGCGACTTTGCGAATGGCGCGCAGGTCATCATCGACCAGTTCATCTCCTCCGCGGAATCGAAGTGGCAGCGGCCGAGCGGCCTCACGCTGCTGCTGCCGCACGGCTACGAAGGCCAGGGGCCGGAGCATTCCTCCGCGCGTCTCGAGCGCTTCCTCCAGCTCTGCGCCGAGGACAACATGCAGGTCTGCAATCTCACCACGCCCGCGCAGTATTTCCATGTGTTGCGCCGGCAGATGAAGCGGCCTTTCCGCAAGCCGCTCATCCTGATGACGCCGAAGTCGATGCTGCGTCTCGAGGCTGCGGCCTCGAAGGTGGAGGACTTCACCAATGACCGCTTCCACGAGATCCTTCCCGGGCCGCTGCTCGACAAGCCGGAGAGGATCAAGCGCGTGATCCTTTGTACGGGCAAGGTCTACTACGACCTGTTGAAATTCCGCGACGAAAACAAGATCACCAGCACCGCGATCATCCGGGTCGAGCAGCTTTACCCGCTCGACGAAGCGCAGCTCAAGGCCGCAGTCACGCAGTTCCCGAATGGGAAGACCATCGTCTGGTGCCAGGAGGAATCGCAGAACATGGGCGCATGGAATTACATCGCGTGGCAGTTGCGCCGGCTGCTCGAAACTTCCGTCTGGTATGCGGGCCGCGGCGCCAGCGCCAGCCCGGCGGTCGGCTCGCTGGCCGCGCATCGCAAGGAACAACAACTCATCATCCAGGACGCCTTCACTCTCGGCTGACAGGAATTCAGATTGCGGAAGGAGGAACGCGGAATGTAAGACTCCGCTCCGCCCTCTTCCGCATTCCGGCTTCCGCACTCGCATCTCTCTCATGTCTCTCGAAATCAAAATCCCCGCCGTCGGCGAATCGATCACCAGCGGTCTCCTTTCCGTGTGGCACAAGAATGATGGCGATATCGTGCAAGCGGGCGAAGCGCTCTTCACCCTCGAGACCGATAAAGTCTCGACCGAAATCACCGCGGAAAAGACCGGCACGTTGCGCGTGAAAGCGCCCGCCGGTGCGGAGGTCAAGATTGGCGAAGTCGTCGGCTCGATCGAACCGGCGGACGCGGCCGCCTCCACCAAGACCGCCGAGCAGGTGCCGGACGATAAATCGGATGCGCGGCAGACTCGCGAGCAAGTGGAACCGCCGGCGGTCGTCATGCCCAAAACGCCGACGGTCTCGATGCCGAAACAGGCCTCGTCGGGTCCCGTTGAGCAGACGTCGGCCCCGAGCATTTCCGAGGCGGTGGCCTCGGCCAATGTTTCGCTGGCCGTGCTTTCGGAAAATGTGCCCCCGGTGACCGAGGGCCGCAGCACACGGAAGAAGCTTTCGCCGTTGCGGCGCAAGATCGCGCAGCAACTCGTGATGGCCCAGCACACCGCCGCCATCCTCACGACCTTCAACGAGTGCGACATGAGCGCGGTGATGAAGCTGCGCTCCAGCCAGCAGGAGGCGTTCACCAAGGAGCACGGCATCAAGCTGGGCTTCATGTCGTTCTTCATCAAGGCGACGGTGAGCGCGCTGAAGGCCAATCCCGCGGTCAATGGACGCATGGATGGGGACGATTTCGTGCAGAACCACTACTACGATGTCGGCGTGGCCGTCGGCACCGAGCGCGGGTTGGTCGTGCCGGTCGTCCGCGATGCGGACCAGAAAACTTTCGCGCAGATCGAGCGTGATCTCGCGGAATATGCGGCCAAGGCGCGCGAAGGCAAAATCAAGATCGAGGACCTGCAGGGTGGCGTTTTCACGATCAGTAATGGCGGCATCTACGGTTCGCTGCTCAGCACGCCGATCCTCAATCCGCCGCAGTCCGGCATCCTCGGCATGCACAAGATCCAGGAACGCCCGATTGCGGAGAAGGGGCAGGTCGTCATCCGCCCGATGATGTATCTCGCGCTGAGCTACGATCATCGCGTGGTCGATGGCAAGGAAGCCGTTACCTTCCTCGTGCGCGTGAAAGATTGCATCGAAAATCCCGCGCGGTTGCTGCTGGATTTGTAAGTGGCGGGCGCGCGGTGAGCCGCTCGTCATTCCCATGCCGAAGCCTCTCACCTCCTTCATCGAGCGCTGTGGGAACTGGCTGATCGTCTCCCTCATCCTGTGGCTGACCGTGGCCTATTTCGCACTGCCGATGTGGTGGAAGCGGCACGAATCCAGGCATCCGGCGCTCGATAACGCGCCGCATATCACCGTGACGGGCGCGCACATTCCCGGTGATCCGCTGAATCTTTCGTTGATCGGGGTCGAAAGCGATGTGACGTCCGCGTTGGTCGCGGCCGGTTGGTATTCGGCGGATGCGATCACGATTCGCAGCAGCCTGCATATCGCGGAGAGCACGATTTTTCACCGGCCGTACCTGGACGCGCCGGTCAGCAATCTCTTCCTCTTCGGCCACAAGGAAGACCTGGCCTTTGAAAAACCCGCCGGGCGTGATCCGCGCGAGCGCCATCACGTGCGGTTTTGGAAAGCCCCGGAACTGGATGCGCAGGGCCGCCCGTGCTGGTTGGGCGCCGTGACCTTCGACCGCAGTGTGGGCTTCAGCCACACCACGGGACAGATCACGCATCACATCGCGTCGGACATCGACGCGGAGCGTGACGGGTTGGTCGCTGATCTCCAGCGCGTCGGGAGGGTGGAAACGCTCGACTGGAAGAACGACTTCCAGCCCGAAAGCGAAGGCCGCAACGGTGGCGGCGATCGCTGGCAGACGGACCGGCGCATGGCAGTGGTGATCCTGCGGCCGGCAGCCGGCCCTGCTGCGGCTGCAGGACCAAAGTGAGGGCTCAGGAGCCGGCGAAATTCAATTCAATCCCGCATCCGCCATCTGCGCCCGCAGCGCCTTGAGCGCCAGCGCCGGCTGCGTGTTCACGTCCTGCCACTCCGGCTCGATCACGAGGGTCTTGTCGTAGCCCGCCTTCTTCAGCGCACGCAGATATGGGCGTAGGTCGTAATCGGTCGTCCCCGGGATCGCCCGGCCTTTGATTTCCGAAACGTGTACGTGCTCGAGAATATCCGCGAAGCGTTCGATCTCCGACGGCGCTTCCCCCTCAATATCCATGTGAAAATTATCCGCCAGCAGCCGCACGCTGGGGTGGCCCACGCTATTCACGATGTCCGCACCATCGGCCAGCGACATGATGAAATTCGAATCCACGCGGCACACCGGTTCGATGACGATCAACACGCCATGCCGCTCCGCGAGTGGCGCGTAGCTGGCCACGGCCCGCAGAAATTGCTCGCGCGCCTGCTCCTTGGAAAACCCCTCCGGCACGCGCCGTGCGCCGCCACTGCCCCAGACAATCGTCTTCACGCCCACTTCTTCCGCCCGGCGAAACACCGATTCACCCCACCGCTGCAGCCGCGCTTCATCCACCACTGGTCCCACCGGTTTCAGATCCGCCGGCAGGAGCCGGTTGGCCGCCGCGACCGGCTTGGCCAGCGAGCGCACGATGGCCAGGCGCTCGCGGAAGGCCGCCTCGTCCTCCTCGGGCACGAGCAGGGTCTGCACGTTTTCCTCCACGAAATCGAAAGGTTGATCGGCAAAGGCCGCGCCGTGTTTGATGTCGATATAGAGGCCGAGTTTCATGGGTAAAATGGGGTGGAGGGGCAGTGCAACCGGCCCAGCCCGGGGCGTCAACTTTAAGTTTGACTCACCCGCAGACCGCGCCGAGACTCCGCGCCCTTTCTTTTTATGCGTCACACGATCTCCGTCCTCGTCGAAAACAAGTTCGGCGTGCTCACCCGCATCGCCGGGATGTTCAGCGGACGCGGCTTCAACATCGATACGTTGAACGTCGGCCCTACGCTCGATCCATCCACATCCCGGATGACGATCGTCGTCAACGGCGACGACACGGTGCTCGAGCAGGTCACGAAGCAGCTCAACAAGTTGATCGACGTCATCCATATCGACGACTTCCACGACGACGAAGTGGTCGAGCGCGAACTGCTGCTCATGCGCGTGACCGTGACCCCGGCCAACCGCACGGAAGTCATGCAGCTCTGCGACATCTTCCGCGCGAAAATCGTGGACGTGCAGCACGAAGTGCTCGGCATCGAAGTGACCGGCAACGAATCGAAGATCGAGAAATTCCTCATGCTCATGGGCAAATTCGGCATCTCCGAGCTCTCGCGCACCGGTCGCGTCGCCCTCGCCCGCAAACCCAACTGACCCGAAGTTTGAGGTTTGATGGATGAAGTTCGATTCGTCCTTCCGCCCTCTCATCTTCAATCAAACTTCAAACCTCGCACCTCAAACATCCAAATATCCCCGTCATGGCTAAAGTATACACCGACAAAGACGCCGACTTCTCCATCTTCAAAGGCAAGACCCTCGCCGTCCTTGGCTTCGGTTCCCAAGGTCACGCCCACGCGCTGAACCTCAAGGAATCCGGCGCCAAGGTCATCATCGGCCTCTATCCGGAATCGAAGTCGATCGCCGTCGCGAAGGAAAAGGGCTTCGAAGTCTACGAAACCGGTGAAGCGGTGAAGCGGGCCGACGTCATTTTCATCGCGCTGCCCGACACCAAGCAGGCCGCCGCTTTCGAGAAGGACATCCGCCCCAATCTCACCAAGGGCAAGACGCTCCTCTTCAGCCACGGCTTCGCCATTCATTTCAAGACCGTCGTTCCGCCGAAGAACGTGAACGTGATCATGGTCGCGCCGAAAGGCCCCGGCCACATCGTGCGCCGCCAGTACACCGAAAGCAAAGGTGTCCCCGCATTGATCGCCGTTTATCAAGGCGGCAAGGAAGCCAAGAAGATCGCCCTGGCCTGGGCGAAGGGCATTGGCGGCACCCGCGCCGGCGTCATCGAGACCGATTTCAAGGAAGAGACCGAGACCGATCTTTTCGGCGAACAAACCGTCCTCTGCGGCGGCACCACCGCGCTGGTCCAGGCCGGATTCGAAGTGCTCGTCGAGGCCGGTTACTCGCCCGAGATGGCCTATTTCGAGTGCCTCCACGAGCTCAAGCTCATCGTCGACCTGATGAATGAAAAAGGCATCGCTGGCATGCGCTTCTCGATCTCCGAGACGGCCAAGTGGGGCGATGTCTCCGTCGGCCCGAAGATCATCGACGCCGGCGTGAAGAAGCGCATGAAAGCCGCGCTCAAGGACATTCAATCCGGCAAGTTTGCCCGCGAATGGGTCAAGGAATACAAGGGCGGCTACAAGAAGTACAACGCCCTCCTCAAGAAGGGCGAGAAGCACGGCATCGAGAAGACGGGCGAAAAGCTCCGCTCGCTCATGCCCTGGATGCCCAAGCGCTCGATCAAGGGCGTGCAGGCCTCTTACTAAGCGAAACTCACTTTCAGAATTCCCTACAAAGAGCGCCGTCAGGAA
>NZ_JBDUCX010000128.1:0-18807 GCF_040003245.1 Chthoniobacter sp. | reverse complement strand
CAGTCCAGAGTAATCGTGCCTGGTCGTGCCTAATCGTGCCCTCAATTTTTTCACGCCTGCCTTTGGTCGAACCGGGTTCCAGCCACCCCATTTAAGGTGCCTTAAGCCCCCTTAAGCCGATTTAAGGTGCGAGTTTTTTTTGAGGCCGCTTGGAGACCGCGCCGGTCCGCTACTTGCTGAGCAGCTCGCGGAGCTTGCCGACATCGACAGTCGGAAGCTGACAGACGAAATCCTGGCAGACATACGCGGCGGGCTGGCCGTCGATCGGGCCAACCGTCTTGAGGAATTCAAGGCGTTCGGCCAGCCATTGCTGGCCGGGGCCGCCGTCGGCCAACAGCAGAATCTGGTCGGGAATATAGTGGGCGTGCACCTCGCGCAGGAGAGCGCGCGTCGCGGGAGCAGCGGGCGGGCCGGCAATGACGACCTGCCGCGGTTTGGCCAGTGAGGAGTCGAGCGCGACGAGCATCTGTGGCAGCGCCGTCGGGGAGCGCGAAAGCTGATCGGCGAAAGCACCCAGTGTGGCCTTCGCCCGCGTGGCGTAGTCATTCTGCCCCGTGATTTGCGCGAGCCGCAGGAGATTCCCGGCAGCGACGGAATTGGGCGAAGGCTCGGCCCCGTCGTAGTCTTCCTTCATGCGCAGCAGGATGTTCGGCGCGTCCTTCGTGACGCTGAAATAGCCACCGTGCTCCGGATCGAGGAAGAGGCTGTCCTGTTTCGCCTGAAGCTCGACGGCCCATTGCAACCACGCGACATCAAAATCCGCCTCATAAAGATCGAGCAGACCCTGGATGAGCGCGGCGTAGTCATCGCAAAAGCCACCGACTTCGCCGGCACCCTGGCGATAGCTGCGCAAGAGCTGGCCGTTCTTCCACAGATGCTCGCGAATGAAGTGCGCGGCCTTCTGCGCGGATGCGAGATATTCGGGGGCGTCGAGGATTTGCGCGCCCCGCGCGAACGCGGAAATCATGAGCCCGTTCCACGACGTGATGATCTTGTCGTCGAGATGCGGGCGCGGACGCTGAGCACGCAGGGCGAGAAGCTTCCCGCGCGACGCGGCCAGCGAGGCACTGAGGTCGCCCTCGCTTTGACGGAAGAACTTGGCGGCATCAGCGATGGTGAGGCGTTGGATGAGAATGTTTTTGCCGTGAAACTCGCCCTGCGGATCGCTGCCTGCAGGCGCGTTGCCCTCGGGCTCGACTCCGTAGATCCGACAGAAAGGACCCGCCGCCTCCTCACCGAGGGCGTGGACGATTTCGTCTTTGGTCCAGACGTAGAAGGCGCCTTCGGCATGCTCAGACTTCCCCTTTTCGAGGAGACTATCGGCGTCCTCGGCGGAGTAGAAACCGCCGGCGGGATCGGTCATGTCGCGACGGACGTAATTAAAAATATCACGCGCGATCCGCTCATAAGCCGCATCGTGCGTAATCTGAAACGCGTCGAGGTACGAGCTCGCGAGCTGGGCCTGGTCGTAAAGCATTTTCTCGAAGTGCGGGACATGCCAGAACTTGTCGACCGAGTAGCGATGGAAGCCGCCCCCGAGATGATCGTGCATGCCACCATCGGCCATCTTTTGCAGCGTGAGCAGCGCCATGCCGAGCGCGGCCTTGCCATCGCGGCTGTCGCGGCCTTCCCGCGCGGCGACGCGGAAAAGGAAGTTGAGCGTGACCGGCCGCGGGAACTTCGGCGCGCCGCCGAAGCCGCCGAACTCGTCGTCAAACGTGCGGGTGAGTTGATTGAGCGTGAGGCCGATCGCCTCCTTGCCCGCGGCCGCGCTCTGCGCGGGACCGCTGGCGCTGTATTCCCCGAGCGCCTTGATGGCGTCATTGGCCGCGCCGAGCACTTTTTCCTGCTCGTTCTTCCAGGCGTCGGCGAGGCGCTGGAGAATAGTCGGAAAGCCCGGGCGGCCATAACGATCTTCCGGCGGAAAATAAGTGCCGCCGTAAAAGGGCTTCAAGTCCGGCGTCAGGAAAACACTCATGGGCCAGCCGCCGCCACCGGTCGTGGCCTGCACGTAGGTCATATAGACGCGATCCACATCGGGCCGCTCCTCGCGGTCGAGTTTGACGTTCACGAAGTGCTCATTCATGAGCTTCGCGATCGCGGGGTTCTCGAAACTCTCGTGAGCCATCACGTGGCACCAGTGGCAGGTGGAATAGCCGACCGAGAGAAAGATCGGCTTGTGCTCGAGGCGCGCTTTCTCAAAGGCCGCTTCGCCCCACGGATACCAATCCACCGGATTGTGCTGATGCTGGAGCAGATAAGGCGATTTTTCGCCCGCGAGATGGTTGGTGAAGGCGGAAGTAGTCACAGGGGAATTGGGTTCAGCGGCTTGACAGAACATCGTTGCTACGTTGAGAAAAGCCATGCCTGACCATCTCCGGAGTTTTTTCATGAGCAGCATCGCCCGCAGCTTCGACATCGCCTCCCCGGAAAGCAAGTGGGCACACCGCTGGCGGAGAGCGCTGATCCGTCTGCTTCCGGCGGTCGCGCTTTTCGTGCTCGCGGGTTGCGAATCGGAGTCGATGGTCAAGAACACGAGCCACACCTTTCGCACGGTGGTGATCGATGCCGGGCACGGCGGCCACGACATGGGCACACATTCGCGCTGGGGCGGGACGGAAAAGATGGCGGCGCTCGATACCGCGCTGCGCATCGCACCGAAACTACGGGCCGCAGGCTTCAATACCGTCCTGACCCGGGACAGCGATTTCTTCGTGCCGCTCGGCGGACGCACGCGCATTTCCAACGGCCAGGACAACGCAATCTTTGTCAGCGTGCATTTCAACGAAGGGCCGAATCGAGCCGCGCACGGCGTCGAGACCTACTACCGGTCGAAGTACGCGCGGGAAATTGCCGATCGTATCCAGGGCACGGTGACCTCATTGCCTAGCATCGCCTCGCGCGGCGTGAAGACGGCAAACTTCTTTGTCCTGCGCCATAACGAATATCCCGCAGTACTCGTCGAGGGCGGCTTTTTCAGCAATCCCGCCGAAGGCTCGCGCTGCGCCAAGCCCGCTTACCACGAGGCGCTGGCCAGCGCAATCGCCGCGGCCATCATCGCCCAACGCGGACCGCTGCAACCAGTGCAAACGACATCACCCACCATCGCGGCGACGACGTCCACCCCGGCACTCGCGCCCGCGACCGGGCCGGCGCCGATCCCAGCTACTCGCTGAGGCGCTTCAAGATCGCCGCTTCGAGGCGGTCGGCCCATTCACTCACGCCGCTGTCGATCTTCTTGACCTTCTCGAAGAGGGCCTTGTTGTAGGCACGCAATGCGGCCCGCGAATCCGCGTCCGTGGTGGCCTCGTCCGCCTTGGCCTTCAGGCTCTTGACCTGTGGATCCTCGTTCGCCTTGGCTTTCGCCACTTCAAAACGATATTTCTCCTTCGCCTCGGGATCGGCATCGGCGCCCGGTTCAGGCGGCAGATTGTTCGCATTCGCACTGGGCGTCGCTGGCTTGGTCTTGGGATTCTTCTTGCCCGGTGGCGTGGCCGCCGGCGGCGCAGGCGGAGGGGTGACAGGAGCGACCTTGTCGGGCTTCGGCGTCGCGGGAACCTTCTCCGGCTTGGGTGTCGTCGTTGGCGGTTTTTCGGGTTTGGGACCGCGACCCGGCTTCTCGTTGGGCTTGGCCGTCGGCGTGGCTTTTCCCGGCTTCGGTGTCGCGGTAGCGGCCACCCCTGGCGGAGGCGTACTGGGAACTTTGCGAATGACGCGGCGATTCGTTGGCGGCGGGGGCGATTCAGGACCTGGCGCCGGCGTCGCCGCTGGCTTTTCTTTGCGGGAACCAAAGAGCCAACTGAAGAACGAGCGCTTCTTTGGTTTCGGCGTGGGCTCGGGGGCGGCCTCGGGACTGACCAACGGCACCGGTTCTTCGGAGACGCCCGGTTTCGCCGCAGTCTTGGTGGACGGTTTCTCTCTACTGCCAGCGTCGGCCGGTTTGTTCTCCACGTTGGTGGAGGAGGAGGCGGCGATTTGTTCCGTCGGCGCGACTTCCTGGGCGTAAACCATCGCCGCGCAGGCGCACATGGCGACCACCGTAGGCAGGATAGAAAAGGGTTTGGGCATGATTGGGGAAAGGTAAGCGCGAGACTCTGCCGTCTCCGCGAAAATCTGTCGAGCGCAAGCGCAAATTGCGAAGCCGCTCTCGACAGCCGCCGCCTTCCGCACCTAAATCTGGAACCCTCGATCCCCGCCCGCCCCGTGAAATCCCGTCGCTCTCGCCTGCTGCTCTTCATCGCGTTTCTGCTCGCCTTCCCGTTCTTCCTGCGGCGCCGGCCCCGGGTCGAGCAGCGCATCACCATCCTCGCGCCTCCCGCCGCCATCTTTCCTTTCCTGAATGATCTGCGCAACTGGCCTCTCTGGACGGTGTGGGACCGGCGCGAGCAGATCGATTACGAATACGGCACCACCACGGCGGGCGATGGCGCCGAGCAGCACTGGGCCAGCGAACACATGAGCGGAGTGCTGCGCATCCTGAAGAGCGAGCGCGACGAGCGCATCGACTACGAATTGGCCATGGGCGATGGCACCTACCAGGTCGTGGGCCGCATCGAGTTGCATCCGG
Source organism: Chthoniobacter sp. (assembly GCF_040003245.1). Classification (NCBI taxonomy): domain Bacteria; kingdom Pseudomonadati; phylum Verrucomicrobiota; class Spartobacteria; order Chthoniobacterales; family Chthoniobacteraceae; genus Chthoniobacter; species Chthoniobacter sp. The sequence continues at coordinate 14,240 of NZ_JBDUCX010000128.1, read as the reverse complement.
ATGGCGCCTGCACGCGGGTCGTGTGGAAATGCGCGTGGGATCTGGCGAAGAATCCCTACCGCCGCTACTTCGATCTCGTGATGCGCTGGATGATGCGGCGCGACTACGCCGCCGGCCTCGAGAACCTCAAGGCGCTCATCGAATCCCCGGGAAAATCCAGCGAGGCCGCGGCGTGAGCCCAAATCAACCCGCGCGCCGCTGCTGGGCGGAGATCGATTGCGCCGCGCTGCGGCACAATGTCGCCGCGGCGCGAGGACAACTGGGCGCAGGCGTGCAAGTCATGGCCGTAGTGAAAGCCAATGCCTACGGCCACGGGGTTGGCACGGTAGCGAAAGCGTTGGTAGGCCACGCGGAGATGTTTGGCGTGGCCAATGTCGCCGAAGCCGAGGAATTGCGCAGCTACGTCCCGGACGTGCCGATTTTCATCCTCGGACCGGCGTTGCCCGAGGAGCGCGCGCGCATCGCGGCGGGGCGTTTCGTGCCCTCCATCTCGACGGTGGAAGAAGCGCGCGCCTTTGCCGCGCTCGCCGGCGCGGAACCCCTTCCCGTGCACCTCATGATCGATACCGGGATGGGCCGTGTCGGCATCCTGGAAGACGCCGCGGCGAGGGCTGCTCGCGAAATTCTCGCCCTGCCCAGCCTCTTCGTCACCGGCCTCGCCTCCCACCTCCCCGTCGCCGATGAAGACGACACCTTCACCCGCCAGCAACTCACGCGCTTTCACGAGATCGTCGGCCACCTGCGTTCGCTCGGCGTGGCGCAGCCCGTCGTCCACATCGAGAACAGCGCCGGGATTATCTCCTACTCGGCGCAGGCTGGCGACATGGTGCGCGCGGGGCTCATGCTCTACGGCAGCGCCCCGATCGCGGTCTTTCAACCAAAGCTTCGCGCCGTCATGACCTGGAAGACGCGCATCACGCTCGTCCGCGACATGCCCGCGGGCCACGGCATCAGCTACGGGCGCACCTTCATCACGCCGCGCCCGATGCGCATCGCCACGCTGGCGGTGGGTTACGCCGATGGCTACCAGCGCCACCTCTCCAATCGCGGCGCCGAAGTCCTCATTCGCGGAAAGCGCTGCGCCGTGCTCGGGCGCGTGACCATGGACCAGATCCTCGCCGACGTGACCGCGCTGCCGCAGGTGGAAGCCGGCGACGAAGCCGTGCTCTTGGGCAAACAAGGCGACGAGGAAATCTTCGCCGCCGAGCTCGCGCAAAAATCCGGGACGATCCCTTGGGAGATTTTCACCGGGATCGGCCGCCGGGTGGAGCGCGTCTATCACGACTGAGGAAACGGCGTTGCGGATGGCGGCGGCTTGGCTAACCTGATTCGTTTACCCCCATCGCCCCACTGCTAATGCTTCAGATCGTCTTCAACGAAATCAGCGCCGCCGAAATGTCCGCGCTGCCCAAGGACCTCCAACTCGACCTGCTGGCCGAATTTCAATTCCTGCCCGAAGACCTCGACAAGCTCGATGAGGAGAAATTTGGCGCCATGGAGCGCGACGGCAAACGCCTCTTTCGCTATCGCGCCAAGGAGTATCGCATCTACTTCGAGCGGCGGGCGGAAGGCATCACCGTCCATCGTGTGCTGCACAAGAATACCATCCGCGATTTCCTCTTCCGCACCAAGCTGCCGATGACCGAGGACGACCAGCTCGGACAGCAAAAGGGCTTTTGGAAATTGATCGAAGAAGGCGAACAGACCCGCCAGCGCTGATCGATGAACTTCCGGCTGTTGCTCTGCATCGCCATGGGCGTCTTCGTCACGTACCTTGGCGTGTTCATGCTCATCGGGCAGTTTCGCCGGAAGCCGTATGTGCCCAAGCCTCGGCCGAATTTCTCCGCCAAGGCCACCGTCGTGGTGAACGCGGAAACCGGCGAGAAGACTATCTATCGTGAGATCACCGTGAGCACCAAGTTCGCACCCGCACCCGCCACTCCCCCACCCAGCTCGCCCGCCCCCCCTCAGCTCGATACCACCGCGGAGAAATGAATCTTTTTCCCGACGAAGGGCAGCGGCACGCGCTTTTCCCGGTCAGCCGCGACCAGGTCTTCTTCGCCCACGCCGGCGTCACCGCGCTCCCGCAATTCGTCGCCGATGCCGTTTGCACCTACACGCAGCTGAGCGCGAAAAACCCACAGGAGTTCGGCGATGTCCTGCGCCAGATCAAGGAAACGCGCCAGGCTTGCGCGCAATTCATCGGCGCCCAGCCCGACGAAATCGCCCTGCTCGGCCCCACGTCGCTCGGTCTCTCGCTCTTCGCTAATGGCCTCGACTGGCAGCCCGGTGACGAAGTGCTCTGCTACCACGGCGACTACCCGGCGAACGTCTACCCATGGATCGACCTGCGCCGGCGCGGCGTCATCGTCCGCTACCTGGAACCCGCCGCGCCCGGCGAGATCACTCCGGAACTCGTCGCCGCCGCCCTCACGCCGAAAACCAAGCTCGTCGCCCTCGCCAGCGCCCATTTCTTCACCGGCTACCGCATCGACGTGGAAGCCATCGGCGCCCTGCTCCACACCCGCGGCATCCTCTTCTCGCTCGACGCCATCCAGACCCTCGGCGCCTTCCCCTTGGATGTGGAAAAAGCCCACGTCGATTTCCTCAGCGCCGACGCCCACAAATGGATGCTCGGCCCGCTGGCCATCGGCATCGTCTACGTGCGCAAATCACACTTCGAGCAGCTGCGCCCCACCCTCCTCGGCGCTTGGAATGTCGTCTCGCCGAATTTCAACGCCCTCGACGAAATCCGCTTCGTCCCCACCGCGCAGCGCTACGAACCCGGCGTCCTCAACATCGCCGGCATCCTCGGCATGCGCGCCGCCCTCGACTTCTTCCACGCGCAAGGCCTCGACACCATCGCCGCCCGCCTCCTCGAGTTGAAAGCCCACCTCGTCCCGCAGCTCAAGGATCTCGGCTTCCACCTCCTCGGCCCGGACATCCACAGCCCTGCCGCCAGCAGCATCACCACCTTCCGCCACGAGCGCGCCAGCAGCGCCACGCTCTTCGCCGCCTTGGAAAAAGCGAAGATCATCGCCTCCCTCCGCCACGACCGCGCAGGCCGCGACTACCTCCGCTTCAGCCCGCACTGCTACAACACCGAGGCGGAACTGGACAGGGCGATCGAGGTGCTGCACGCGGCTTTATAACGCGCCGCCGCAACCGGAGGTGGGTCCACGAAAAGGCACGAAAACGAAGGGAACCGCGAATAGACGCCAATTAACGCGAATGGTCGGATACTGCCTCTGCCCGGCGCTGCCGGCATGGTGAGGGCTCGCCGCTATTCGTGTCCATTCGCGGTGAAAACTCTTTTCTCCTCTTCCTCCCTCTGCGCTCTCTGCGCCTCTGCGTTTCAATCACCTAACCTTCCGCCAACTGCGTCCCCGCCTTTTTTTCTACCCCAGCGAACGAATCGCCCGCAACCCCGGCACACGGGCGAAGTCCGCGTCCAGGGTCAGCACCGCCGCTTCTGCCTCCAGAGCGCAGGTCGCGATCAGCAGGTCTGTGACCTGCATGGTTTTCCCCTCACGGTCCATCTTCCAAGCGAGGTCGGCGGCGCGTTCCCATGCTCCGTTCAGCGTCGGCACGTAGAGCAGGCAGGCCAGGAAATCCGCCATGCGCCGGCGGGCTGTCTTGTGTTTCAAGCCGCGCAAGACTTCGACCTGCACGACCCCACAGGTGAGCAATTCCCAATCCTCAGAGAAGGCGGCGAGTTCCTCCAGCGGATCGCGGCCCGCCCGCATCCGGTCGATGTAGAACGAGCTATCGACGAGCGCTCTTCCGGGCATACTTCGCCGGCGTTTCCGCCGCTTTCAGGCTTTCCTGGGGAAAGGGATCTTCCCACGCGTTCCTGAGTTCCTCCACCGTGAGGCCGAGACCCTTTTTTCCGAGTTCCTTCAACCGGTATCTCCTGACCATCTCGGTAAGAGCGAACTCCACCGCTTTGGTCTTGCTCTCGACGCCGGTGATTTTCACCACGTCAGCGAGAACGTCCTCGTTGATATGCATGGTCATCTTCATGGGTTTCATGATATGGCATGCATGCCATACTCACAACCAAAATTGCGGCGTCTTGAGCGCGGCACGCCCTGTCCTTCACCCAGCTCGGCCAGGGTCATTTGCGGAAGAGACGCCCGAAGAACGATTTCTTCTCGGGCGGAGGGGGCACCCAGTTCGGCCGGGAGGCAATGCAATAGGCTACGACCCACGATTCGGTCGTTTTTTGGTGGGCCATCTTTTGATAGATGGCGGGAAAGGGGAAGAGTTTGCACTCGGGATGATGCGGCCCCTGCAGGAAGGGCAAGCCATCGCCCGTGACCCACCGTCCGCCGTAGATCCGCCGGAGCGACTCGCCAAAGTAGGCGCCAAATAACTCGACCAATATATCCAGCGCCTCCGGATTCTTCGGTGGTTTCGGCCAGGCCTCGCCGAGCACATGCTCCAGGCGTCCCAAGGCGTCGAGGCTGTAGTCAAAGGGCTTGCCGAGCGCGTTGGCAAACACCGCCAGTTGCTTCTCGGCGTCCACCAGCAAATCGCGAATGACCGGAGGGATGTCGTGGTTATCGGTCATGACCGTCACCGGCTCTTCAGTCGATCCGCACGTAGCGGAAGGGATACATGCCGCCGTCATTCTTGAGCACGAATTGCTTGTGGCTGGCCTCCATGATGGTGCGCTTGCCGGTGTCGTCGATGAGTTGGTGATTCACGATTTTCCAGGTTCCGCTCATCGCGGTGTCCAGGGGCAACATCCGCCAGGTGCCGTCCGCCTTGAAGGCGTATTCGTGCCGGCCGGTCATCCACTTGCCGACCATCATTTTCCGCAGCTCGGCGTCGGGCAGCGCGACGACCTGGCTCGTCGCGTTCAATTTGCTGAGGCGGACCAATTCCGCGGGGGATGCGCCCAGCCGATCTTTTTCCTCCGCGAGCACGTGGAGGGTGAAGAGCGAGCTAAGAATGCCGGCGAGGAGGAGAGAGCGTTTCATATTTGGATGTGCTACTATGTGCAGATGCCCGCTCATTCTTCCAGCACTGTGGGGCACACGGAAAGGGAAGCGATGATCGGCTCGAACCAGGTCTTGGAGGCGGCATAATCGGCGCACGCGTAGTCGTGGAGGCTCACTCGCACCAACCACGGAGAGCGGGCCAACCCGAGGCACACGATGCGATACGCGGCCCGGCGATCCAGGCAGTCGGTCCCGGCACTCGCAATCCCGTCGATCTCCTGGCTCCAGTCCTCCACAATCTCCCAGTCGCCGTTCGGCATGTCGTGAAGACGCTGGATTTCACCGGCGCGGAATTCGTCCAGTTTGGCCAGGGGAGAACCGGGATCACCCCAATTCCACACGGAAAGATAGGCGCCCTTGGTTTCATCCTTCGCCTCGAAATAAAAAGAAGCCTTGGTTGTCGCGGCGCTGGGTTTCTGCTGCCAGTCACTCGGCAGCTTGATCTGCCAGGTGCCAGTGCTGATCGTGTTATATTCCTGCATGGGTCGTAGTCGCTAGCTTCAGGGAAGACACGCGTGCTTGCTAGGCGCCGGGCGGCCCCACGACGGAGATCGTGCCGTCGGGTTTGATGGTCACGGTGACGTGGCCGCCCACGCTGGGGATGACGTAGCCATCGATGGTCGTGGCCTGCGTAGCCGCGCCGCTGCCCGCCTGGAATTTCAGTTCGCCTTCGCGCTCAATCCAGAACGAGCGTCGCACCACGCCGCCCGGGGCAAAGGCGCCGAAGTCCGCCTCACAGCCGCCACCGAAAACGCGCACGCCGCTGAGCGGCTGCGGGGAAGTGTTGTGGACCGTGACCGTGTAACGGGTCTCAATCCGAATGGCGGTCGCCGCGATGCCGCCCGCCACGGGAAAGTTGGAAAGGAGCAACGCAGCGCACCCCACCGTCGAGAGCCAAAGTGGCCGTCGCGGCAGCCCCGGCGTGCGCAAGGCGAGCCAGCAAAAACGCCCGAGCGCCACGACCCCGACGAGGAAGAAGGCGACTCCGCCGTAGAGAGTGAAAATGCCCGCCGTCATCAACCAACCCCATCGCGTGAGGAGCCAGAGCAGAAAGATCGAGACGCCAACGACCAGGGGAATGGCTCCGCAAAGGAGCGCGACGCGATAGGCCTTTCGCTGCGGTGCTGGGTTGGGCGAGGTGGTCATGGTTCTTCGTATCCGATCGCGTTGTGGATTCCTTCCAGGGCGGACGGTTTCCGCCGGAGCGCCTGGCGAGACGATATCTGCCTTAGGTAGTGCTCACGAACCATTGAGGTGAGGAATGACGATGGGCTGGTAGGGATGGTGCGCCGCGCTGTCCTCGCAAAACGACCGGCTTTGAAGGCAAATTCATTCCGGCAAAATCCACCGCCTTTCCAAGGACGCCGACGGCGCGGCGTCCCTACCAGCGCCACGTGCCGGACACGCCCTCTTGGAAATTCCTGAGCACCCCCTAGAGCGACCATGGATAACTCTTCTCCCGCTGGTCACAGGCGGTGCAGCGATTGCCGTAGCCTTCCCCACGCGCCACAAACGCCCAGCCGATCAAGGGCACGGCAAAAAGAAGACCTCCATAACCCACCCAGGTGTGCCCCAGACCAAAGCCGGTGAGGGTGACGATCAAAGCGACGATCCCCACCCAGAAATAGCAGCCGGGAGGTTCCGAGTTACCGTGTCCCCCGGACACATACTTCACCTTCCCTCCGCATTTAGAGCAGCGCATGGTCAGGTCTTTGAGGTGTTCGATTGGGGAGCATCATTCCTTGGCTTCTGGGTCGCACGACCACTTCGGCAGTTGGCAGTGAACGCACCGGCGGGCCCACGAATTTGTATACCATGATCCGCGGAAAAATGGCTTGCCGCACCGCGGGCAGCGCCACGCGACGGCGTAGTTCCCGCTGATCGCGAAGGCCAGCATCCAAAGACCGGCGACGATATAGACAGGGATGTTGGACGAAAACAGATAGCGAAGTGGAACACCGAGAAGAAAGACGCCGGGGACGTAGCCCAGAAACACGAGCCAGAACAGTCGGCTGCGGTGACGGTAAACTTTCCATTGCTCTTCGTAGGTCGGAGTCGAACTCATCCGTTCTCATGGGAAACCCGCTGGCGAACGGTCTGCAGGGTAAGTTTCATCGGACACGAGAGTGAGGCCTCACCGCCGGCAAGTTCAGCGTTTGGCCAGGCGAATGAATCATAGCCAGAATTGCCACCACTTCTTGTTCTTTCGGCGCTCCATGGCCTGCTCGACTTCCGCTAGGGTCTCGATGGTCTGGCCGATATACGCTTCGAGGTTGTCGGCAAACTCCATCTCGGCAAGGTTGGCCTGATCGGGAGCCGGACCGCCCTCGTGGTCGGCCCAAAACACGCGGGGATCGGTCGTTCCCGGACGGATGAAAAACGGATCGCCCGAGCCGCTCTGGCCAATGACGAAAAACTCGCGAGGCCACGGACTGCCCATGTAACCTTCCGTGCGCAACTGCTCATTCTCCCGAATCGCCCAGTCCGCGGAGTCGTACAATGCATCGTCCAGTTGTGGGAGGGGATACTCCGCCAGTCGACGGACATACCACTCGGGCAATTTCAGGCCGAGACTCTCTTCGATCCGGGCGAAGTCTTCAGGAAGCATGGGCGGGGCCGGAAATATCCTCTCTATTGTTCTGGAGCAAGCGTGCGGCGTCGCCAGGCCAGCCCACAACTATTAGGGAGCTGCCTGGGAGAACGATTGCGCCGCGATGGACTGCCACACCCGAATGCTCATGACCCGGGCCAGGCCGATGTCGATACGCCCGGTGAAGATGGGATGGGGAGCGAAACCGTAGCATTCCCCGGCGCCGGGGATGAGTCCGCGCTCGTGAAGCTGGGCGACGTGCGCGGAAAGAAGATGCTGCTCCTGCCATTCGACACGATTAACGATCGCCGCGAACTCCTCCGGCGTGGCGGCGATTCGCTGCAAAGTGCCCTCGATGACGGAAAGCTCGTCGGTCGAGCCGTCGGGCCGGCGCAGAAACCAATCGCCAAACTTGGACATGAAAACGGGAGCGAACGGTCCGGTGACCAGATGGGACCATGGACCGATCCAATCCTGCGCATCCGCAGGAGAGATGTTCTGAATGATGAGATCGTCCCAAGTGAGTTTCATCGGAGTGTGCGCGCGAAAGCGTTGAACGCCCTCGAACTCAACGCCCGTCGTGCGGTTCGTGGCAGCGCCGGATCACGCGTTGCGGTTCTTCCACCAAAGTTCTGAATTGAAGCCTTCGGCCTTGCGGCGGGCATAGTCGGCATACCATGAATCAAAAGTGTCGAAGCCATACGGTTCCTTGGCGGCGAGGTTCTCAACGACACTCTTGTCCGGGTCGATATAGAGGATGGTCGGGGGTTGGCGTCGAGTATCGTACGCCCAGTAGTCTCCGCAGCCATTGGACGCGAAGGCAATCAGGAAATCGGGCCACGGGTTGCTGGGGTCTTCCGTGCGGAGCTCTTCGTTGCGCAGGGCAAAATCCAGAAGCGGGTAAGGCGTCGAGAGGACGAGGAAATCGCACCACTGGTGGATGGGGTCGGAAGGGTCACCCAACGCCTGGCGATGACGCTCGGGCAACTGGATCCGGAAGCGGACTTCGATCTGGGAAATGTCCATCTTGCCAGGTCTCGTTCCTATCCGTTCACCGAACACGCGCCGCGACGCCCATCAGGTGATTCCGATCGATGGCATTTCATTGTAAGGGCGCAAGCAGAAGGCGGAAAGTGGCGACGGCAAAAGGGAGGAGTAACACCGAAGCGGAAAAGCGCAGAACCCGACAAGACGGATCACGCCAGGCCCTCACCAAGCTGACCAACGCACGAAACCACAGCACGGTCAGAAGCAGGCCGAAGACAAACAGAAGCCAAAGATGCCAGGCGGGCGGCGGTATCTCCATGGCCAACTCCGCTTCGGTCGGTGGCTTGAGCGTCTGATCCCGCCGGAAGGCGATGATCCCGGATAGGACGTTGAAAACGAAAAGCGCTGCGACCGGGACGAAGCAACGGTCGAAAGCGATTTCGCCAGGGAGGCGCCTGCGCTGGCGAGCGGCTGGATAAGCATTCATTTACAAAAACGTAAGGGAAGGCTCATAGAGTTTTGATCAGTCGGTCGTAGTCGGCGTGCGAACCGATGAAATACCACAGGGCAGTATCGCCTGTGCGAACACAGACCGCGCGCCAGTCGAGGCCGATGCGCGCCGAGAAAATGGGCTTGGTCGCGTGGATTTGTTTGAACTGGAGGCTCGCATGCCATGGATCCTGCATCCAGACGCGGTAGGCCTCGGAAGCCTGCTTTTGGACATGGGGCGGAAGATCGGAAAGAAGCTTCCGGAATCGATTAGTGGTTTGGGAAATCACGCTCCAAATCCATGGGTCGAGTCTGCCCCGCCTCGAACTCACGCAGCGCTTCGTCGGCCAAAGCGGAAAGTGGGTCCTGGGTGGCGGCGAACGCCTCGGCCCAACGCCGCTCGGAATCGAGTTCGGCGAGAAGCAACGAAGCGAAGGCATCCTGCTCCGAGTCGGGGAGCTTGGACGCAGCCGCAAAGGCGCGTTCGAGAAGCTGAGTCATGCCTTGGAGAGTATCCTCTCTCTCGTTCTGGAGCAAGCGCGCGGAGTCGCCGGGCGACCCCAAGGCGTGGGCAGTCTTTTCTCCTGACGCCCTCATTGGAGCGCGTTGGCAAGATTCCGAAACCCGACGATTCCTACAGTGACAATGCCTGCGACCAACCCGACAGCCAGTTCATTTGCGGCAAGATAAAGCGCAGGGCTACGGCGGTCGCGGCACATGTCGAGGGAACGCGTGAGAATAATCCCCTGCGGAATACCAACGAGCGCCGCAGAGGCAACGAGCCAGTTAAAGCCGAGGACCACCGCGAGCATGACGACGAGTGGAATTACGATGAGTACCAGCGCGACGACGTGTGGATCGATGTAGGATGTGACCTTCATCAACGAAAGCGTTGTTAGCAGATCTTGCGCGAAAGTCGCCTGCCCTTCCATTGAACCGAGTGGGCTGGGGATGGGGAAACGGCATACCAGTGGAGAGTCGGCAGAGCAGGAAAAGGGAAACTCTTGGTCCCAATGCTCCAAGGAAATAGGATTCCGGGTAAGCGGAGAGACCTCCACTTCTCTGAGCTGGGACGGGGTTTCCCAGTGGAGGAAAAGACGGTGCCCCGAGGAGACAGGTTTCGGCTTGACGAATATATTGAGCGCTCATATATTGTTTTATGTGGACAATTCAGCTCAAATTTCAAGATGCGAAATGGGGTGGGCAGTGGCGCCTTCGGCGTCAGACACATTTGTGCCGCCCACCTTCACCCCACAGTACGATTTGCCTGCGCCCGCTCACGCAGCCCTTCGGGCAAATCCGGCGCTTTCCAAAAGTACACTACAGAGACCTCCCGGCCAGTTCCGACCTTTGAATGTTACCGGCTTCCAAGACCATAAGCAGGGAATAGGCGCCCATTGCTCCCGCGCCTGCGGGACAAAGATGACGCCTCTTGGTCCCGCGACTGCGGGATACATGGCTCTTGGCTCTCTCCTCTGCAGAGTAGTTCCGACCAGTTCCGACTCATGAATCCATCTCATCCACGGCGCGGTTGGGCGCCCAAGTCAGACGCCATGGCGGCAGCGCGTGCTTCGGACGGAATCGGCGTTTCATCCCACTCTACAGAGGAGTTCCGACCTTTGAACTTGATGAGATCCCATGACCACGAGCAGGAACCAAGGACTCACGGCTCCCGCGCGTGCCTGACGGAGAGGTGGCGCCGCTGGGTCCCGCAACTACGGGATTACCAGGTGTCTGGCTCTCTCCTTTTACAGAGTAGTTCCGGCCAGTTCCGACCTTTGAATGTGAGGGTATCCAAGTTTCGCTGCCAAATGCAGAAGGGGCGCCACTTGGCTCTTGGCTCTTGGCTCTTGGCTCTTGGCTCTTGGCTCTTGGCTCTTGGCTCTCAGAAGCGCTCGCACCGAATCGCACCCAAGACATTTGCCGGCAGAACATCCAACGCCGAACGCCGAACACCGAACGCCGAACCAGAAACCAGAAACCTCAAACCCCACCTGATTGTCACACTCGGCAGCCAAAATTCACACTCCCTTCCTTCACCGCCCCCGCCCCAACCCCGCCAAAGGGGGGTTGACGGAGCCGGAAACTGGCGCTTAGCATCGGCCCCTCTCTAACCGGAGCCACCTCAAGACCTTGGACTTAAAAGAAATCAAAGAACTCATCGCCCTGATGAGGAAAAACGACCTCTCCGTCTTTAAGATGGAGAAGGAAGGCTTCAAAATTACCCTAAAGAAGGGGACCGACTTCCAGCCTGTCATCACCACCACCGCGCCCGTAGCCTACCCGGCTGCGCCTGCGGCGGGGGCCACTGTTTCGACTCCCGATACCCCTGGCGAGCCGAAGGAAACCAGCAATTTGCGCGAAATCACCTCCCCGATGGTCGGGAGCTTCTACGCGTCGCCATCCCCCGAGATGCCGCCCTTTGTCACCGTGGGCCAGGAGGTCACCGAAGACACCGTGGTCTGCATCATGGAAGCGATGAAGGTGATGAACGAGATCAAGGCGGAATGCCGGGGCGTCATCGCCGAGATCGTGGCCGAGAATGGGAAACCGGTGCAATACGGCCAGGTCCTCTTCAAGGTGCGTTAAGCGCCCATGTTCAACAAAGTCCTCATCGCCAACCGGGGCGAAATCGCGTTGCGCGTCATCCGCGCCTGCAAAGAGCTCGGGGTCAAGACGCTCGCCGTCTACTCCGAGGCGGATGTCGATTCCCTGCACGTGCAACTGGCCGACGAGGCCATCTGCATCGGGCCGGCTGCCAGCTCGCAGTCCTATCTCAAGATCGATCGCATCATCAGCGCAGCGGAAATCGGCGACGTGGATGCGATTCATCCCGGCTACGGCTTCCTGAGCGAGAACGCGCACTTCGCGGACGTCTGCGCGAGCTGTAACATCAAGTTCATCGGGCCGCCCTCCGCGGCGATCCGCGCGATGGGCGACAAGAACACCGCGCGCGCCACGGCGAAGAAGGCCGGCATGCCGGTGACGCCTGGCTCCGAGGGCATCGTCGAGACGGAGAAGGACGCGCTGCGCGTCGCCCGCGAAATCGGCTATCCGGTGATGATCAAGGCTACGGCCGGCGGCGGTGGCCGCGGCATGCGCCCGGCGCACAACGACGGCTCGCTCGTGCAAGGCTATCACGCCGCGCGCAACGAGGCGGAAAAGGCGTTCGGCAATTCCGGTGTCTACATCGAGAAACTCATCGAGAATCCGCATCACATCGAGTTCCAGATCATGGCCGATTCGCACGGCGAGGTCGTGCACCTCGGCGAGCGCGATTGCTCCATGCAGCGGCGCAACCAGAAGATCATCGAGGAAACACCCTCGCCGATCATGACGGATGAGATCCGCAAGAAGATGGGCGACGATTGCGTGCGGCTGGCGAAGGAAGTGGGCTATGTCGGCGCGGGGACCATCGAGTGCCTCATGGACGACCATGGCAAATATTACTTCATGGAGATGAACACGCGCATCCAGGTGGAGCACTGCATCACCGAGGAAGCCTACGGCGTGGACCTCGTGAAGGAGCAGATCAAGATCGCGGCAGGGCTGCCGCTCTCGCATTGGATGCACAATGCCCAGCGGAAGTATCACGCCATCGAGTGCCGCATCAATGCCGAGGACCCGTTCAACAATTTCCAGCCCTGCCCCGGCCGCATCGATCTTTATTACGCTCCCGGTGGACGCGGCATTCGCATCGATTCGCATGCTTACGCCGGTTACACCGTGCCGCCGCATTACGACTCGATGATCGCCAAGGTCATCGGCATGGGCACGACGCGCGAGCACGCCATCCAGCGGATGCGCCGCGCGCTCGACGAATATCTGATCACCGGCATCAAGACGACGATCCCCTTCCAGCAGGCGATCATGCACGATCCGGATTTCGTCCGCGGCCATTATAACACGAGCTTCGTCACGAAATTGATCGAGGCGCGTGGGGTGGAGTTTGGGAAGTAGCCGCAGCGGCGCTCCCTCCGTGAAATTTGACTCGCGGCCCTGCGGCGCGATGGTGAGCGCCTTTCGATGAAGACTGTCTTTCGCGTATTTGCCTATGTCCGCCGCTATCCCGGGATGGCGACTGGCATGCTGGCTTGTGCGGTGCTGGGCACGCTGCTCGTCGTGGTCTTCCCGAAGGTCACGCAAGTAATCATCGATGACGTGCGCCACGGACGCAGCGACCGGCTCTGGCCGCTGGTGATTGCGGCGGCCGCTTCGTTCTTTTTGCGCGACCTGCTGAACGCGGTGCGCATCGTGGTGAATAACGCGTTCGAGCAGCGGGTGATTTTCGATCTACGCAGCGATCTGTATGCGCACATCCAGCAGTTGCCGCTGACGTGGTTCGATAATCGTGCGACCGGCGATATCATGACGCGGCTCCTCGAGGATGTGACGGCGGTGGAGCGCGTGCTTATCGATGGCATCGAGCAAGGCGTCATCGCGGTGCTGCAGATCGTCATCGTGACGGCGATGCTCTTTCTCTATCTGCCGTGGCTCACCTGGCTGGCGCTGATTCCCGTGCCGCTGCTCGCCCTCGGCGCGCTTTCTTACACGCTCACCGCACCGCAACGCTATCGGCTCCAGCGCAAGGCGTCTTCTGGAATGAACTCCCTGCTGCACGACAATCTCGCCGGCATTCGGCAGATCAAAACTTACGTTCGCGAACGCGAAGAGCACGCCCGCTTCAACGCCGCGAGCAACGATCTGCGTCACGCCACGATGACCATCATGCGCGTCTGGGCGATGTACAATCCGGCGATGAGTTTCCTCGGCGCGCTCGGTGCGGTGCTCGTCGTCGGCTTCGGCGGACGCGCGGTGCTGCACAACGAAATGAGCGTGGGCGATCTCGTAGCGTTCCTGTGGCTGGTCGGCGCGCTCTACGAGCCGATCGGCAAATTGCATTCGCTCAATCAACTCGTGCAAGCCGGCCGCGCAGCGGGCGAGCGGGTGTTCGAGATTCTCGACACACCGGCCGAGCCCGGCCGCGTGGAGCACGACGAGCAGGTGAGCGTCGAAGGCGACGTGCGTTTCCAGGATATCGGCTTCGCGTATTCCGAGGAGTTGCCGGTGTTGCACCACATCCATCTGCACGCCCAGCCCGGCGAGACCATCGCGCTCGTCGGCCACACCGGCGCGGGCAAATCGACGCTCGTGCATCTGCTCACGCG
>NZ_JBDUCX010000127.1:0-18820 GCF_040003245.1 Chthoniobacter sp. | reverse complement strand
CCTCGCGCGGGCCGAGGAAGCACGGCGCGCCATCGAGATGGTTTTGAAAGTGCACGCCCTCCTCGGTGATCTTGCGCAGCTTGGCCAGGGAGAAGACCTGAAAGCCCCCGGAGTCGGTGAGGATGGGACCATCCCAGTTCATGAAGCGATGCAGGCCGCCGAAGTGCTTCATCACCTCCATGCCCGGGCGGACGAAAAGGTGATAGGTATTGCCGAGAATGATCTGCGCGCCGACCTGGCGCAGTTCGGCGGGCGACACCGCCTTCACCGAGCCCTGCGTGCCCACGGGCATGAAGATGGGCGTCTCCACCACCCCGTGATTGGTGACGAGACGGCCGCGGCGGGCCTTGGTGGCAGTGTCGGTCTTAAGGAGCGTGAACATTGAAGGGCAAAGGATGAAGGATGAGGGATGAAGGAGGAAGATCGCTGCGGCCGGGGCGCGGACGATAGACCGGGCGGCACCGAATTCAAACTCTGCCGGTGGCCGGAGGATCTAGAACGGTTTGCTGCTATTCCAATGGATGCAGGAGCAGAAGATGAAGACGAGGAGATTGAAGACGATGCCGACGCATAGAATCAGGCCGAAGAGCACCCACTGCCCGGGCCGGTCGAAGCGGCGTTCGTAAGTGTGGGAGGCCCGGACGGCGCCAATCACGATGGGCAACCCGACAAAGAGCAGAATCAGCCCCGCCAGAATCCAGGAAGGTGCCACGTGCACGGTTCCGAAAACGAACTCGTAATCCCAATTGCCCGTTCCAAAGTCCGAGCGCTGACCGTGGAAAAAATTGACGAGCACAATGGCGCCCAGGCCGGCGAGGGGGAAGACGCAAGCAAGCGCTTCCAGAATGTGGAAAGCGACGGAACGCGCGGGAGGATGCGACTCGGCGTTCATGGGGTCCGGCCTTTATCCGCTCAATCGCTCAGTCCCGCCGTTTTCTCCCGATGCGCTTCCTCCTGGTCGATGAGCGAGAGGAAGACCTTCTCCAGCGCGCCGGTCTCGTGGGCTTGCGAGCGCAGTTCCTGCACGGTGCCGAGCGCGATCAGCTTGCCGTGGTGGATGATGCCGACACGGTCCGCCACTTCCTCCGCCACGCTGAGCTGGTGGGTGGAGAGAAACAGGGTCATGCCGGCCTCGGCGCGGGCGCGAAGTTCCTGCTTCACGATGCGCGCGTGCATGGGGTCGAGGCCGATCATGGGCTCATCGATGATGAAGACCTTGGGATCGTGCAACAGCGCCGAGGAGATGACCAGCCGCTGGCGCGTGCCGTGGGAGAGGTTCTCGGTCAGTTCATGCCGGTATTCGTCGAGGTGGAATTTCTCGAAGAGCTCATCCGCCTTTTGGGCGATGACTTTGCGGTCGAGACGGAAGATATCGCCGACGAACTGCATGAATTCCGAGGCCGTGAGCTTCTCGTAGAGGAAGGGAAAATCGGGCACGTAGGCGAGCAGCTCCTTGGCCTTGTTGGGCTCGCGCAGCATGTCGAACCCGCCGATGGTGATCTCGCCCTCCGTCGGCCGGAGCAGGCCGGTGAGCATCTTGATCGTGGTCGTCTTCCCGGCGGCGTTCGGGCCGAGAAAGGCAAAAAACTCCCCGGACGGGATTTCCAGGTCGAGCCCGTCCACCGCGGTCAGCGAGCCATAGTTCTTTTTGAGGCTGCGGACGGAGATCAAGGCAATCGAAGGTGGTTTGGGAAACGTGAAGAGCGGCGGAAGCCGATACAAGAGGGCAGCCTGAGCCGGTGGCAACGGAAAAATTGCCGGGCTTCGGTGTGGGGCTCAAACACCAGTGGCGTTTCGACTCGGGTAAACCGCTCCCGCCCGCAGCGCGAGCGCCGAAAAATCAAACCCCGGTAGGGAATCCGCGCCGCCGGTTACCACATTTGGGTGTGTGGAAAAGTGGCGGTGGCTCGCCAGTCCTGCGCGCGGAACTGCCCCGCTGGGTCGTCCCACCACCCACCACGCTCCCACACCACATGCGAGGGAACCCGGCGGCGCGGCTTCCCTACCGGGTTGGTTGCTCCGCGAGGGTGACCGTCGCGGAGCGACGTTTGCCAATTGTCTTGCCGCGATCCTGTCCCCGGGCTTTCCTTTTAAAGCTCCGCCTTCTGATTCTCTTTTCACTCGGTTCAATAGGCTGTTAGGCGGCTCAGAGAATCTCTCGTGAACAAAATCGTTTTCAACCTTTGCTTTTGCATCGCCGGATTCACTTTGTGTGCGTGCGGTTCTATCTCGACGCGTTCCGTCGTGGTAGTGTCGCCGACAGCTAGCGTTCTAACCGAAGCCCGGAGCCGCCGCTTCGACTACGCCGGGCATCTCCAGAGAGCACAGCAGCACGACCTTCACGCCCTTATCTCACTCGTAGAGTTCAGCACACAGACCGATGGTGAAGGAAGCATCGATCATGGTTCCATTCTTATACGGCTTCGATCACTGCTTGGACGCCGCACATTCAATGCTGCACTTGACCGTGCAACACCCAAAGCTCGAGCATCTGCTTTGTGTTCCATGCGTGTCGCTGCAGAACTCCAACGCCATGCGCTCGGAAACGCCTGACCATGCGCCCTACGAAAAGCGTGTTGCGGCCATTCTGCTCGAACTGGGTATTCCGGCATCCTATGGCTCCGATTCGGGTGTTCCGTTGCAACGGGAGGCGACCGACTTGCTCTCGGTGGGAGCCGACATCTATGGTCGAGACCAGCGGCTCACGCCGGAGGTGGCGGCGCGTTGGCAGGCGATGCAGGCGGCCGCGGCACAGCAGGGCGTGAGTTTGTTGCTGGTGTCCGCTTTTCGCAGCGTCGAGTACCAGCGGCAGATTTGGGAGCGCAAGCTGGCGGCCGGCGAGTCCGTCGCCCAGATTCTCCGGGTCAGCGCGCCGCCGGGTTACAGCGAGCATCACACGGGCCGAGCCATTGACCTCACGGCCTCGGGCTGCGACCCGCTTACCGAAGCGTTTGAGGGCACGCCGGAGTTTGCCTGGCTGGCCGCGCACGCCGGAACGTTTGATTTTTCGATGCCGTATTCGCGGGGCAACCGGTATGGTTTTATCTATGAGCCCTGGCATTGGTCCGCGAATGAAACCATTCTCGGCTCGTAGGACGTAAACCATGCGCTGCAGCAGATTGCGTCGGACCTTAACGGTTGCAATCGACACCCCTCGCAGCCGATGCCAAGATTGGAACCGTTAGGCGACTCGCCCACTATCCGTGAACGCCAAGAGACGATCGATCGGCATCCTCATTTCGGTCGCGACCGTAGCGACCATCGGGTGGTTTGTTGCTCAACACTTTCTCCAATGGAAATTGTCCAACGCCGCTTTTGCCGGTGATCTGGCCGTGGTCCGGCGCTGCGTCGCGATGGGCGTCGATATCGAGGCCACCCCCTCCCCGGAAGGGCTGCCGGCGATCACTGCCGCTGCCTACTCCGGTCATGAGGAGATTGTGCGGTTTCTTCTCGACCACGGTGCGAATCCCAACCGGCACGGCATGAGCAACCCATTGATCCTCGCTTGCTGGCGACGGCATCCGGCCGTGGTCAGGCTCCTGCTTGCGCGTGGAGCGGACCCCAATGCCCGCGGCGAAGGCACTCCTTTATCGGCTGCCGAATCCACCGAGCAAACTGAATTGGTCGCGCTTTTGCGCGCGTATGGTGCACATGAGTAACCCAATTTCGCCGAATCGTTAGGCGACTTCCACGCGTGATAACATGAACGATCCTTACTTTTTCCTCTGGGCGATTCTTTTCATCGTGGCCATTTCCGGGACCTTTGATCGCTGGCGGAAACCAGCCAGAGTCTGGATTTTGCTCTCAGAGAAGAAATTTTGGAGCGTCGTCGCCCGGGAGGAGCATCCGTTGGTCATTCTCACCACCCGAGGTTTTCTGCCCAAGCGCGTCTGTTTCCTCTATCCACACCACGGCGTTTTTTTCTTCACCTGGAGTCGGCCGGAGGAGCTTCCTAAAGGCGTCACTTTGGTGACGGTCGGGGAGGAACTCGCTTGATCACCTGTGGTAAATGTCAGGAGAAGTTTCGGGCGAACTATCAGCAGGGGTATCCGGGGCATTGCGACCCTCCTTCATCGCTGCTAGCATACGCCGTGTTGTTCGCAGTAATGGCGGTGGCGTGTGGAATGGTCGGTTTCTTTGTTTTCCACATTGTGATGTGGGCCATCGGTGGGGCATTTCTCGCGGGCGCGCTCTTGTCACTTCTCAATATCCCAGAGGCGCGTCAAGTATGCGAGCTGAGTGGAGGTGGAGTCTGCCCGTCTTGCGGACACAAGAACGAGGTGAGATGGAATTCTTAACGGCTATCCGTGCGCTGTCGCGAACGGCGTCCCCAAAACGATGACGATTCTATTCTGCGGATTTGTGGTGTTGATGGTGGCGGTCGTGATCGGGCTGAGTGCCCGTTATCTGGACCGCCGGTCTGCCTCCGTCTTCGCGGCGGGATTGCTCGTGTGGTTGCTTTACGTCGGCTGCATTGGGTACTTTGGCGTGATTCGCAATGTGACCATGCGTCCACCGGGGCCGGTCTTTCTCTTCCTTCCGGTCATCGCCTTGCTCGTGCTTTTCATCGTGCGGACGCGGTCGACCGCGGGAGCGCACCTCGCCCAGGCATTTCCGCTATGGATTCTGCTCGGGACGCAAGTCTTTCGCGTGGGCGTCGAACTATTCCTGCATCAACTCTGGCACGCTGGCCTCGTGCCGAAGATGCTGACCTTCTCCGGGGCGAACGTGGACATCTATGTAGGAGCTACGGCGCCCCTGATCGCGTGGGTCGCGACCCGAGGCGGGATGGGCAGGCGCGTCGCGCTGGTCTGGAATGGAGTCGGTCTGCTCATCCTGGCGAATATCGTGGCGCGCGCCGTGCTGACCGCTCCCGGGCCACTCCACTTGGTTCACACCGAAGTGCCGAACCTGATGATCGGCACCTTCCCCTTCATGTTCATCCCCGGATTCTTCGTGCCGCTGGCGGTGGTGCTGCACGTGCTCGCGATCCGCGCCGTGGGCGGGGCTATGAAGCGGGCCGCGCCGGCCTCATAGTTTCGCGCTCTCGCGTCCTTGCCGGGCACCCATAAATATGGTTCACTCTCTTCGATGAAGACGACACTCGAGATTCCAGAGCTGCTTTTCCGTAAAGCCAAGGCGGCCGCCGCTGCCCGGGGCCAGACGCTGAAACAACTGGTGAACGAAGCGTTGCGTGACAAGCTCGCCAAGCCGGAGAAAGAGGGTCAACCCGGCTGGATGAAGCATTTTGGGGCAATGAAAGAGCACTCGGCGGAATTGCGCCGGATCGATGCGGCGATCAACGACGAATTCGAGCGCATCGATCCCGAGGCTTGGAAATGATTCTCGATACCAACGCGCTCTCGGCCTTCTTCGAAGGAGATCCGCCTTTGAAAGCGATTGTCGCCAAGGCGGTAAAAATCAGTCTGCCCGTGATCGTCTTGGGCGAATACCGCTTTGGTCTGTTCGGGTCGCGTCTGCGTAAAGTCATCGAACCGGCACTCGATGGGTTACAGGCCATGGCGGATATTCTTCCGGTCGATGCGGAGACGGTTCTGCCCTATGCGAAGCTCTGCGACCAACTGAAGCGAGCCGGCACGCCGATCCCGTTCAACGATCTTTGGATTGCCGCGCTGTCTGTGCAGCATGGGTTGCCGATTGTCAGCCGAGACAAGCATTTCGATCTCGTACCGGGCATCCTCCGCGTGACTTGGTAGCCAGCTTCGGCGAGCCCATGATCACGGAGTTGGCGCGAGGTTCTTACGGCGTCGTGGCGTCGGGGGAGAGCGTGTAGCCGAGGAGGGTGTTGGCCTGCACGACGCGGCCGAGCTGGTCCACATGGAATTCGAGCAAGGTCTGCCCGTTGCTTTCCATCGTCACCAGGTAGGTGTCCATCCGCCCGCCGGGCACGACCAGGGTCGACTGGCGCGCCTTGATTTCCACCGATGGGGACACCTGCTTTTTATTGGAAATGGGTAGCAGCGAGGCGTCGATGCCGGCCTGCTCGAGGGCGGCGCGGGCGCCGCGTTCGTCGAGCGTGTAATCCTGCCGCTCGATCGTGCCGTTGCTGGCCCGCAATTCGTAGCGGGCGAGGTTTTTCTCCGGCAGGATGGTGATTTCCGACGTCAGGTCGGTGGGGGTGTGCGTGTCGACGGCCAGTTGAAATCGTTTGACGGTGAGCAGCCGGTCCATTTCCAGCCGGCCTCTCCACGCGATGCGCTCGCGCTTGCCTCCGGGGATGAGGATCTGGAGATCGCCCTGAAATTTCAGGTCGCGGCTTTGGCCGTCGTCGCGGAGCTCGGGGATGATGACCAGTTGACCGAGGCGCAGCTTGTCGCTGTAGATATTCAGCGTCGACGTCTGGTGGTGCATGAAGACCAGCTTCACCACATGGGCCGGCGGCACTTCGCGCAGGGTCGAGTCGCCGGGGCGCAATTCCTGATGCACCAGCAGTCCAGTCATCGCCAGCCAGAAGAGCACGATGAAAATGGCGACGGCGCGGTAAAACATGGAGGGCTATTTTCCTATTCTTTGCGGTGCTCGATCAGGGCGTAGGCGTTGTGGTTGTGGATCGACTCGAAATTCTCCGCCTCGACGCGGTACCACGTGATTTCGGGCACGGCGTTGGCGCGGGCGGCGATATTGCGGACAAGGTCTTCGACGAACACGGGGTTCTCATAAGCACGTTCCGTGACAGCTTTCTCATCCGGGCGCTTGAGCAGGCTGTAAAGTTCGCTGGAGGCGCTCTCCTCGACGAGGCGGATGAGGTCCTCGATCCAGAGCGGTTCGGTGAAGCGCACGGAAAACGTGACCTGCCCGCGCTGATTGTGGGCGCCATGGGCGCTGATCGCCTTCGAGCACGGGCACAGCGTGGTGACCGGCACGATGACGGTGAGGACGAAATCGACGATCCCCTTTTCCAAGGTGGCGGCGAAGCGCGCGGTGTAGTCCATCATGCCCGGGGAGCGGGTCACGGGGGCGTGCTTGGTGAGGAAAAACGGGAACTCGAAATCGACGTGCGCGGAGACGGAGTGGAGGCGCGTGGTCAATTCGCGCAGGATGGTGTGGATGTTGTCCACGTGCAGCTCGGGGCCGAATTCCGTGAGCACTTCCACGAAGCGGCTCATGTGCGTGCCCTTGAACTGGTGCGGCAGGTCGACCGTGAGCGTGGTGGTGGCGATGGTGTGCTGCACCTCGCGCGCCTTGTCGCGGATCTGCATGGGATAGCGCAGCGCCCGGATGCCGACGCGATCGATCGGGATGCGGCGTTCGTCGCGTTGCGCCTGGGTGTCGGTGAGAGGGGTGAGTTGCTTCATCGGCGCCGACTCCATAGCACAAACGGGCGCCGCGCGAAGAGGGAAAGACGGGGCGCGGTTCAAAGCTCCGGATGCTGGGCGAGCCTTTCCGCAAACTCCTCGCGCAGAGTTGGGACGGCGGCCAGGCGGGTGGCGATTTCCCGGCGCAGTTCGCCGCGCGTCCAGACGTCGGGCTCGGTGTCCATCCTCGTGAAGAGCCCTTCGATTTCTCCGAAAAGCTGCTCTTCCTGCCCGGGCCGGGGCCAGGGGCTGCCCGCGTGGACCGAATCGAGGGCCGCCTGGCACTCCTGGAAATGCCAGTGGGCGTGGCCATGGACGTGGAGCCACCGGGTGCACAGCAGCCCGCCGAGCGCACAGAACATCGCGGTGTAATTCCCCGTGATGCAGCCCACCATCCAGCCCAGCCAGGTGATGCCGATCGAGCAGACCAGCAGAGCCAGGTAGAAGAAGTACGCCATGCGCTCGAGGATCGGACGGGCGGCGGGCGGCAAACTCATAACACAATCGGATTCGCATCCATCATCGCTCAGGTTTTCTATTTCGCAAAAAGTTCGACAGTGTGTTTGCATTTGCCGCAATTCCCACGATGCGCGCCTACCTCGACCTTCTTTCCCTCGTTCTCGACCAAGGCCGCTTCAAGCCCGACCGCACGGGCACGGGCACGTACTCGGTCTTTGGCGCGCAGGCGCGCTTCGATCTTTCCGCCGGTTTTCCGCTGCTCACCACCAAGAAACTCCATCTCAAGTCCATCATCCACGAGCTTTTATGGTTCCTGGCCGGGGATACGAATGTGCGCTATCTCCAGGAAAATGGCGTTACCATCTGGAACGAATGGGCGGACGCCGAAGGCAACCTCGGCCGCGTCTACGGCGCGCAATGGCGCGATTGGCGCACGGCCGATGGCGGGCGCGTGGACCAGATCGACGACGTGATCGCGGCGATCAAAAAAAATCCCGATTCGCGCCGCCTCATCGTCTCCGCGTGGAATCCCGGAGAGGTTTCCTCCATGGCCCTGCCGCCCTGCCACGCCCTCTTCCAGTTCTTCGTGCTCGATGGCCGCCTGAGCTGCCAGCTCTATCAGCGCAGCGCCGACCTCTTCCTCGGCGTCCCCTTCAATATCGCCAGCTACGCGCTGCTCACCATGATGGTTGCGCAAGTCACCGGTCTCGCTCCCGGGGATTTCGTCCACACCTTCGGCGATCTGCACCTTTACGCGAACCATCTCGACCAGGCGCGCGAGCAACTCACCCGCACCCCGCGTGCCCTGCCGATGATGACGCTCAACCCGGCCATTCGCGACATCCACGGCTTTCGCTACGAAGACTTCACGCTCAGCGGCTACGATCCGTATCCAGCGATCAAGGCGCCGATCGCGGTCTAGGAGGCGCGTGGAATGTGATTTTCCGCAATGGAGCCCATGGAACCCATGGAGCCATGCACATTTTGCGGCGAGTCATGGCATACTTCCCCGCATGAATGCCGAGGACTTTCCACCACGCCCACCACCGTCAAGCCGCCTACTTCCCGTCGAATATGTTGGAATCAGGAAAGCAGGAAGTAGGAGCCAATGATTGGCGAACTGCAGATGATGCCAGGGCGGAGATGGGCGGCATAAACGCCCATGGTGCCATGGGGGCAAACCCCGGAGGCGGGCGGAGGTGGTTCGTCTGGTTCCTGATTGATCCCTCTTTGGAGACCGCTCGGCTAACCGCAATCCAGAGTAATCGTGCCTAATCGTATCTAATCGTGCCCCCATTTTTTCTCGTCTCCCCATCCCCCATCGCCCCACTCACCGATGCCAGCCATCGGGCTGGCCAAGGCGTTGGTCGGCAATCAAGCCGGATCAAGCCAAATCAAGGCGATCAAGGCGATCAAGGTGTGAGAAATTTAGCGGCATCACCGGAAACCCGCGGCGCGAGGTCGATGCAAATCAAGGACCCTTGGGCGAAGAAAGAGAGGCGGTTTTAAGGTGCCTTAAGCCCCGTTAAGCCGATTTAAGGTGCGCGTTTTTTTAAACACAGGCCTTGGGCATCAATGGAAGATCAAGAAACCCGATTATGATCGCGCGGTAGTCCCGGCGACGGCTATCCACTTTTCCAAAGATTCCTGTAACCCCCCGCGCCGCGTCCGTCAGGAACCTGCGTGAACACGATAATCTGTCCTACCTGCCAAGCTCCCATCCCCGCGAATGCGCCGGGTGGGTTCTGTCCCGCGTGCCTTCTCCGCGATGCGGAGGAGCCGGCGCCGGCCGGTCGCACCGCTCCGTCGCTGGAAGCGGTGGCGGCGGCTTTTCCATCGCTGGAAGTGCAGGCGCTCATCGGGCAGGGTGGGATGGGCTTTGTCTATCGAGTGCGGCAACCTTCGCTCGATCGCAGGGTCGCGTTGAAAATCCTCTCGCCCGAGCTGGGGCGCGATCCGGCCTTTGCCGAGCGCTTCGCCCGCGAGGCGCGGGTGCTGGGCAAGCTGAACCATCCGAATATCGTCACCGTCTTCGAGCATGGGGAAAGCGGTGGATTCTTCTATCTGTTCATGGAGTACGTGGATGGCGTGAACCTTCGCCAGGCGATGCGCGCCGGCCGCTTCACACCGCCGCAGGCGCTCGCGGTCGTCCCGGGCATCTGCGACGCGCTTCAGGCGGCGCACGCGCAGGGCGTGTGGCATCGCGACATCAAGCCCGAGAACATCCTGCTCGATGCGCAGGGCCGGGTGAAAATCGCCGACTTCGGCATCGCGCGCATCGTCGGCGACCCGGGGCGCGACTTCACGCTCACCGCCACCGGAGCGGCGCTGGGCAGCGCGGCTTACATGGCCCCCGAACAGCACGAAAAGCCGCACGATGTGGATCACCGCGCGGACATCTACAGCCTCGGCGTTGTCATTTACGAAATGCTCACCGGCGAACTCCCGCTGGGCCGTTTCCCCGCGCCGAGCGAGCGCGCGGCAGTGGGTGCGCGGATCGATGAGATCGTCTTGCAGACGTTGGAAAAAGAGCGCGCCCTCCGGCAGCAAAGCGCGGGGGAGGTGAAGACGCAGGTCGAGACGCTCGGGGGCAAGGCGGGTGCCTCGGTCACGGCGTCCGCGCCGGTCGAAAACAGCGGGCTTCCCGACGTGCGCCGGATGGTCGCGGCGCCCGCGATCGGCCTCATGGTCGCTTCGTCGCTGAACGTACTGCTCTACGGCGCGTGGATGTGCTTCCTCCTGTTCTTCGTCGGCTGGGAGGCCACACCCGAAGGAGATGTGGCGCACTACACCAGCCCGCACTGGTCGCTTTCCCTCACGTCCCATCCGGCGATGGACATGCATCCGGCTTTGTTCTGGATCGGGCCGGTGCTCGGTCTCTCGCTGCTCACCTTCATCGGCGCGTGGCGGATGCGCCGGTTGCGCGGTCACCGTGGGGCGATGGTCGGGGCCATTCTCGGCATCATTACTCCACCGGGCATGTTTATCGGTGTGATCTTCGGCATCTGGGCGCTCGTCGTCCTGACGCGCCGCGAGGTGAAGTCCGCTTTTGGCCTCGTGCCCGGCGACGTGCGGCGCCGCGTTACCGTACCGGCCGCAGGCTTGATGCTGGCCGCATCCCTTAATCTGCTGCTGCTCGGAAAGGTCCTGTATTTGACCGTGTTTGTGGCCCGCTGGAAAAACTCGCCGACGGAAGATGTGGCGAGCCTTTCCAGTCCGGGACTTTCCTTTCACCTCGCGACGCAACCGGGTACCGGCGTGCATCCGGCTTTGCTCACGGTCGTGCCCCTGGTCCTCATTCTCGCCATCGTTCCGGCGCTGGCTTTCCTCGGCGCCTGGCGGATGCGGCAACTGCGCAGCTATCGTCTGGCGGTGGTGGCCGCGATCTTTGGCCTGCTCACGCCGCCGGGCCTGTTTATCGGTTTGATCTTTGGGATCTGGGGCATCGCCGTCCTGGTCGGTCGCGAAGTGCGTGTGGCCTTCGACGGCGGCGCACGCCGCTCGATGCGCAGCGGGTTTCTCCTGGCCGCGGGCGTGGCCTGCGGGGTCTTGCTGCTCATCGGTGCGTGGTCTTTTGGCCTGAGGCATTTGCACCGCCAAGCCACCGATTTTAGTTACGACTTCAAAAGCGAGGGCAGGTCTTTTAATTGGGAGGGACACTCGACCGGCACTTCCGCGTTCCCATCACCAACCATGCCCGGGTCAAACCTGCCACCAACCGCCAAACCTCCCGCGAGCGTTCCTCCCGAATCCGCGCCGAAACAAGATTGAGCTCCGCCCCACGAATTCCTGCCGGTCCGCCCGCCGATTCCGCCTTTCACCCCACTCGCTGGACGCTCGTGCTCCGGGCGTCCGGCGCAGGCGTGGAGGCGCAAGCGGCCCTCTCGGATTTGTGTGCGGCCTACTACGCGCCGGTGGTCGCTTTTCTGCGCCGCGAGGGACGCGATGAGGATGCGGCGCGCGAGGCGGCACACGCGTTCTTCGCTGGCCTGCTCGCGGGCGGGGTGGGTGCGCCGGAGCCGGAGCGCGGACGGTTTCGCAGCTACTTGCTCGGGGCACTGAAACATCACCTCGGCAGGCAGCGCGCGGCCTCGGTGGCGGGGAAACGCGGCGGCGGCGCCGAGCACGTCCCGCTCGCCACGGAGACCGATACCTCGCCCGGCCTGCCGCAGCCCGCGGCCCTCGACGATACCCTCGCCTTCGATCGCGAGTGGGCCTTCACGCTCATCGCCCGCGCCCTCGCCGCGCTGGAGGCCGAATACACGGAAAAGGCGTCCACTTTTACCACGCTGAAACCATGGCTCGACGGTGGCGCGAACTGCTCGCAGGCCGAAGCGGCGCAGGTGCTCGGCCTATCCGGGACGGCGGTAAAAGTGACCATCCACCGCCTGCGCGTGCGCTTCCGCGAACTCATCCGCGCCGAAATCGCCGCCACAGTAAATGATTCGACGGATGTCGCGGATGAACTCCGGCATCTCATCGCCATTGCGAGCAGCGACCTGGGTTAGAGAAGAGTTGAGAGTTGCGAGTGGATAGTGGATAGCCATCGCTGGTCCAGCCGTGCGGAAGAGCGAATACGCGGCTATCAACAATCCACTCTCCACTCTCCACTTCCCCCTTGATCGCCATCGCCGCCATGTCGCTCAATCGCGTCATCGGACGCGAGAACAAGATCCCCTGGCATTTGCCGGAGGATTTCAAGTGGTTCAAGAAACTGACCACCGGGCATTTCGTGCTCATGGGGCGGAAGACCTTTGAGAGCCTGGGGCGGCCGCTGCCGAATCGCACGAACATCGTCGTGACCCGCGCGCCATTGAAGCTCGCCCGTGACCCGCAATTCAAGGCGACGTTTGGCCCGGCCCGCATCGGCCATTGGAAAGCGCGCCTCGGGCGACCCTATCAACTGGGCTTCGAGCGCTTCACCGCCCGCGACGTGTGGCTGGTGCGCGACCCCCGCAAGCTCGCCGCCGCGTTTGCAACCGCGCGGCCGAACCGCGAACTCTTCGTCATCGGCGGCGCGCAGATTTACGCGCAGCTCCTCGAGCGCTGCACCGACCTCTATCTCAGCGTGGTGCAGCGCGAGGTGGAAGGGGATGCGTATTTTCCGGAGTTCGAGGACCGCTGGCGGCTGCACGATATCCCGCTGCGCACGGCGGATTTTGAGGTGAAGCACTACCGGCGGATTGACGTGTAAATCGGTGCAATCTTGTCTGCGCGGCGGATTTGCGCTTCAGTTGCGCCACATCATGAAGACGGTGATTCTTGCATTCCTGGTCCTGGTTTGGAGCGTGAGCGCGTTCGCTCAAGGGACGGACCAGCAGTGGCAGGCCAAGGCGATCGAGAAATACCCCGCGCTGGCGGTCAAGGACTCGGATTTCAACAAGCGCTTCATCGCGGAATATAATAAGCGCCACAGTGCGAATGCGCCGTTGCTCAAGGATCCACGGTGGCCGCTCCTCCTCGCGGACGAACTCGCGGCGATACCGGCGCCAGCCTCCAAGTCTGTTCGAGCGCCCGCACCGACTCCTGGCGCCAAGGCCTCGGAAAATGCCTTATCCGGGTGGTGGACTGACCTTTCGGACGATGGCCGGTTCTTCTTCCAACTGCTGGGCTTTCTTTTCGGTGTGGTCGTGATCGCCATCGTGCTGGAGAACATCGCGCGCCGCTGGCGGTGGCGCCGGATGCGTGCGGATTGCGGCAAGTACCTCGCGCTGGCCCAAGAGAGCGGCGACCTTCCCATCGTGGCGACAAATGTCCTGCTGCCGCGCGGAGAGATCCCTTTTTATTGCGCCGCTTCCGCTCTTTTCGAGACGAGAACCGTGGTCCATCACCGGCCTGGTTACATTTGGCACGCCACGAGTCACCTGTATCTGAGTTTCCCGGGGCGATCCTACGGCCGCGACCGCATGACGAAGATCGACACCGGAACCCTCACCGTGACCAACAGGCGGCTGATCTACGATGGAACAGGCAATGACCGCGTGATCCAGATCGACGAGATTATCGCGGTGAAGTGCGGGCGGGATGCCGTGGAAATCAGCGTCGAGAATCGCGACCGGAGCATGATCTTCGCCGCCGCGAATCCGCTGATCCTGCACGGGATCATCCGCTACGTGGCCTACGTGCGTGCCTCGTCGGATTCATTCGCTTGAAGCGGGCCGAGATCCTTCCGCCATTTGCGCTCGGCTCGCTTTGCTGCTAAAGGGCAGCGCATGTTTCTCTCCGTCTGGCTCGGGGCTACGTTGTCGCTCTTTGATGGCTCTCCCAAAACGCCTCCGCATCCGCAGCCGGATCGCAACCCCGTCCTTCTCATTCACGGCATCGCCGATTCGGAGCGCAATATGCAATGGCTCGCGCATTATCTGCGGAACGAAGGTTGGGAGGTGCACACGCTGAGCCTGAAGCCGCGGTGGGCGCAGAAAGGCCTCGAACCGCTGGCCCAGCAGATCGACGCCTACGCGCGCGAGCAATTTGGCACGCGCCGTTTCGATCTCGTGGGCTTTAGCATGGGTGGCCTCGTGAGCCGCTATTACGTGCAGCGGCTGGGCGGCCTCGAGCGGGTGGATCACCTCGTCACCTTGTCCGCCCCGCACAACGGCACGATCCTCGCCCGGCTCATCCCCAATCGCGGCTGTCGGGAGATGCGCCCGAACAGCGCCTTTCTCCAGGATCTCGCCACCGACGCGGACCGGCTCGAGACGTTGAAGTTCACCTCGCTCTACACCCCGCTCGATCTCGTCATCATCCCGCAGCGCAGCTCGGAAATGCCACAGGCGAACAACATCCGGATGTCCGTCATGGCGCATCCACTGATGATCTTCGACCGCCGCTGCATGCGTGTCGTGGCCGACGCGTTGCGCTCGTAGGGATTAACTGACGAGCGGCAAGAGCCTTCCGAGCAATTCGCTGATCTTCACGCGCTCCTGCGAGCCGTCGTCGCGGTGACGCAGCGTGACGGTGTCTTTCAACTCGTCACCCTTTTCACCGAGCGTATCGAAATCGATCGTGAGGCAGAAGGGCGTGCCCGCTTCGTCCTGCCGGGCATAGCGTTTGCCGATTGCTCCGCCTTCGTCGTAGAAGCAGTTCAGGTGACGCCGGAGCAACTCGAATACCTCGCGCGCTTTCGCAACGAGCTCGGGTTTGTTCTTCAGTAGTGGGAAGACGCCGACTTTCACCGGCGCAACACGCGGATGAAAACTCAGCACAGTGCGTCTCTCGGGCTTGCCGTTGACGTCGAGCTTGTCTTCCTCGTGGTATGCAGCCGCAAGAACGGCCAGGGCAAGCCGATCCAGACCAGCCGAAGGCTCAATGACGTGCGGCACATAGAAACCCTTGAATAGTTTCTGGCACCATTCGTCGACTTGCGCGTCGCTCAAGCCGCCCTTTTCCTTGGCGCGGTGCTCGGACTTTTTGCGTTCGACCAGCGCGGCGCGCTGCTCGTCCGTCCATTTGGCAAAGGCGTTCTTCACTTCCTCGTCGAAGACTTCCTGCGGCTTCTTGCTGGCGTTCTGGTGCGCCGTGAGATCGAAGTCGCCGCGCGCGGCAATTCCTTCGAGTTCCTCGGTGCCGAAGGGGAATTTGAAAAGGATGTCCACGCAGGCTCGGGCGTAGTGGGCGAGTTCCTCTTTCGTCTGCCAATGGTAATCGAGCACGTCCGCGCCGAGGCCGATGCTCGCATAGTAAGCAGTGCGCTGTTGGACCCAATAGCGGTGCCACAGTTCCCAGCCCCAGTTGTCTTTCGGCTCGAAAAGGTCGGAGCTTTCGTTCCACGACGCGACACTGCCGCACACCGCCTCGATCGCTTCGTCGGGCTTGATGAAAAACTCCAGTTCCATCTGCTCGAACTCGCGCGAGCGGAAGGTGAAATTGCGCGGCGTGACCTCGTTGCGAAACGCCTTGCCGATCTGGCAAATGCCGAAGGGCACTTTCTGGCGCGAGGAATCCACGACGTTCTTGAACTGCGCGAAGATCGCCTGCGCGGTCTCGGGGCGCAGATAAGCTTTGTCCGCCTCCGTCGCGGTCGCGCCGACGTAGGTGGAAAACATCAAATTGAATGGCTTCGGCTCGGTAAGCTGGGCGCCGTTTTCCGGATTAAACGAGCGGGTGTTCTCCACCTTCTCCGTGGTCTCACCGAGCAATTCGGGATTGGTGAGGCCGCGCAGGGTATAGAACTGGGCGGCGACTTTGCGGGCGCTTTCCGCCGGCTTGCCCACTGCGAGCAGCGCGGCGAAGGCATCTTCGGAAGTCTTGCCCGTTTCGTCCTTCGCGCCGGTCCACTTATAGACCACGCCGGATTGCAACTCGACGTGATCGGAGCGAAAGCGCTTCTTGGTCACCAAACAGTCGCTCATCGGGTCGCTAAAGGTATCCACGTGGCCCGAGGCCTTCCAGATGGCCGGGTGCATGATGATCGTGGCGTCGAGGCCCACGACGTCTTCCCGGTCGCGGGTCATGGCGCGCCACCAAGTGTCGCGCAGGTTGCGCTTCAGTTCCGCGCCGAGAGGGCCGTAATCCCAGAAGCCGTTGATGCCGCCGTAGATTTCCGAACTTTGGAAAATGAAACCGCGCCGTTTCGCGAGCGAAACGATCTTTTCCATCTGCGGGATTTCTTTGGGCTGGCTCATAAGGGAGGGCGAAAGTGCTCGCGGCCCCGGCAACTCTCAAGTCGAAAGTCGGGGGATAAGGGTTTCTGGTTTCTGGTTGTGAGTTCCGCGCGGTGCCCAGTCCCCGCAGTAGAAAACCAGGAACTAGAAACCAGAAACCAGAAACCGCCCCCGAGGAGCTAATATTCCATCGCGTCGCGGCGTGTCCTGTGTATCGTCTCCTCACTTCGTCATGGCCCAGTACGAATCTTTCCAATCCAACGCGGCGGAATTCCCAATCATGCGCAAATGGCTGCTGCGTGCGCTGGTCATTTCGCTGCTCATCCATGCGGCGCTGCTGCTCTTCTTCAATTTCAAGAAGCTCGAAAATTTCGGCAACTCGGACACCGCGCAGCTCGCGCCGCCGATGCACGTGATGCGGCAGGTGAAGATTCCCGAGTTGCAAGACCAGGACACCAAGCTGGTGCTGCCCGACAAGGTGCAGCCGAAGCAAATCGCCCTGCCCAAGGATGCGCCGACGCTGGAGGACGTCATCGTGACGCCGGCGGCGCCGGAGGCCACCGCGCCGCTGGTGCAGGAAAAGCCCAAGGTCGATCTGAGCGGTTTTGAGTCGCTCGAGAAAAATCAGGGAAATTCCCTGGCCGCGCTGGAGAAGCAATTGAGCGGGGTGGCGGGCTCGATCATGGACAAGAGTATGAGGTCGGCTACTCAGCCGAGGATCGTGCTTCCGGCCAATCCGAGGTTGGGGGATGGCGGATCGGGCAGCAGCGGTGGCATCCCGGGCCGCGCTACTTTGGACGATGCGCTCGGCAAGGTGGGCGGTCCGATCGCCAACCGGGCGATCGCCATGCGCGGCGGCGCGCTTTTCGAGTGGGGTAAAGCGGAGCTTTTGCCCAACGCGATCCAGGATTTGCAAAAGCTTGGCCAGCTCATCAAGCGCAACCCGAAGGCGACTTTCATCATCAGCGGCCATACGGACCACACCGGCACGCATGACACCAATCTCATCCTCAGCCAGCAGCGCGCGGATTCGGTGCGCGACTGGCTGGTGGCCAATCTGGGCCTCGATCCCATGCGCATCACCTCGGTCGGCAAGGCGGACGATGAGGCTTTCCCCGATCTCGGCCCGGACAAAAGCATCGATGAACAGGCGCCCAATCGGCGCGTCGAGATCGTGATCAGGACGCACGGGAAGTGATCGCTTCGCGGAAGGAGATCCGTGAGGCGGATGTGGCGTCGCATTACAACGAACTGGATCGTTTTTATCGCGATATCTGGGGCGACCACGTGCACCATGGGCTGTGGTTGCGCGGCGACGAGACGAGGGAGCAGGCGGTGCGGCAATTGGCAGAGCTGGTGGCCCGCGAAGCGGCGGTCGGCAAGGGCATGCGGGTGATGGATATCGGCTGCGGCTACGGCGCGACCGCGCAATTGATCGCGGATGAATTTGGCGCGGCAGTGACGGGTATTACGATTTCCGAGGCGCAGCATGTGATCGCGCAGGCGCGAACGGGAGGGAAGGGAAATCCCACCTATTTGCTCGCCGACTGGCTTACCAATACGCTGCCGGAGGAGTCGTTCGATGCGGCGATCGCCATCGAAAGCTCCGAGCACATGGACAAGCCGGGATTCTTCGCCCAAGCGCGGCGGGTCTTGCGGCCCGGCGGGCGGCTGGTGGTGAATGCCTGGCTGGCGTGCGAAGCCCCGACCGCGAACCAGGAGCGCTGGTTGATCGAGCCCATTTGCCGCGAAGGCCGCATGCCGCATCTCGGCACGGAAAGCGACTACCGCCAGCTCGCGGCCGACGCGGGATTCGCCGTCGAGCGCTTTCAGGACGTGACCCGGCAAATCGCCCGCACCTGGCCGATGATCGTGCGCGTGTTCCTCGTGAATCTGCTGCGCAAGCCGGCGTACCTCCGCTTCATCCTCGATCCGAAATCGCAGAACGCGATCTTCGGCCTGACCATCGTGCGCCTCTGGATCGCGTTCCGCACGGGCGCGATGCGCTACGGAGTGTTCACGCTGACGAAGCAATAGCCTGCGTCAGGCGTGACAAGCCGCCGCGCGTCTCGCAAAATCCCCCGATGCTTTTTCCACTGCCGGCCCGCCTGAATCGTTCGCGACATGAGTGAGGTCGTGCCCGGGGGCGAGACGCGGGGACGGACTATGGTGGCCTTGGGACTTTGGTCGATCCTCCTTTTCGTCGCCGTGTTGCTCGTCGATACGCGGCACAATCAATTCGCTTACTTCTACCATCCGGACGAAGCGGTGAAGGTCGAGCAGGTGCGCACCGGGAATTGGAACTACCATCACCCAATGCTGCTGCTCACGGTGACGAAGCTGGTGGTGAACGTGAGTGGTGTGCCGCTGCAGGAACAGCGCATCGTCGAGGTGGGGCGATGGGTTTCCGCGTCGTTTACCGCGCTGGCGGTCGTAGGGCTT
>NZ_JBDUCX010000340.1:0-5640 GCF_040003245.1 Chthoniobacter sp. | reverse complement strand
TGTTTTATTGTCGGGGCTGAATGTCAATTCAGCCTGGAAAGCAAAAACGCCCCGGCGGGAAGCCGGGGCGTTTGTGAAAAGCTAATAGAGGCGCGCGAGGCGCCTGGATGGCTTAGTAGCGGCGGTCAGGGCGGTTGCCGCCGCTGAATTCGCGACGAGGACCACCACCGGTGCGGTCTTCACGAGGACGGGCTTCGTTCACCGTGAGGGCGCGGCCTTGCACGGTCTTGCCGTGGAAGAGGCTGATCGCCTTCTGGCCTTCTTCGGCCGTGGACATGGTGACGAAGGCGAAGCCACGGCTTTTGCCCGTGAATTTATCCTGCATGAGGGCGACTTCGGAGACGGTGCCGGCTTCGGCGAAGGTATCCTGGAGGTCGATTTCGGTGGTTTCGAACGACAAATTGCCGACGTAGAGTTTGCTGGACATGACTGTTCTTTCTTACTGCAAGGCGGAGCTTTCGGTGGCTGTTTCCGGTAATCGGATCTCAAAACTGCCACTGAAGAGTTAGCGGAGGAAACCCCGCGTCACGGAACAACTAGCAATCTACCAAACCCAGAGGGGTTCCAAACTTGTAATGCGGGGAAAAAACACGCGAACGGGACCGAAAGCAAATTATATCTCAAACTATCGCTACCACATCAATTGGCGCAGTTCCTGGATGCGGGCGCCCATGAACTGGCATTTGGCGGCGATGGAGTCGAGGGCCTCGAGTTGCTTGAGCCAGGCGATCTGTTGCTTCTTCACCGCGGCGAAGCGCTCGGCGGGCAGGACGATATGGACGGCTTCGTAGACTTGGTTGAGGCGCTTATCGTACCACGCCAGCCGGTCTGCTTCCTTGGGGAAGGTGAGGGTCTCATCGAGATAGGTATTGTAGGCCGTCTCGAAGGGATCCCAGTTTTGGATTGGGCGGGATTCTGAGCGGGTCCACTTGCCAGTGGCGGGGTCGAAGGTGCCTTGGAAGAGGGAGCGGTAGTCGGGCTGACCTTCGAGGGACTTGGGATTCGTGAAGGCATAGGCGCGGACGAGCAGTTGACCGCGTGCTCCCGAGCGGAGGTACGCGGTGCCGCTTCCGCCCATGTCTTCCCCGTGGCCCTGCCGGGCGATGGCCGCATCGAGGGCCTTTTTGATGTGCTGGCCGAGATCGGTCTGGGTGCACTTGCCGTCACGGATCTCGACGAAGGTGATGGCGTCGAAGCCGTAGCGCCCGTCGTAGGTGACCACACACCATTTGGAATCCGCCGCCCACGTGACATGAAGGTCGTGGTGGTTTTGCCCCGGGAAATAATGCGCATTGCGGATATTGGCGAGATGGCGGTGCGTCTTCAGGTCCACCAGCGCGTTCTTGAGATCGGCGTCCTCGAGCGCATCCGCGACCAACCGGGAGGGGAGCAACACGCCGTAGCGGCCATTGGGGGAATTGTCGGTGAGCACGTAGCCCTCGGGCCAGCCGTCTTCGGCACGGACGGTGGCGAGGCCGCCGGCGAAGAAAAGAAAGGCAGAACATCCCACACCCAACATCCAACGCCCAACATCCAATGAGGGGTGAAAGCGCCGCTCGGAGCTGTACCACGCTGCGAGGGAGAAGAGCGGTGCTGTAGGCATGGGCCCACTTCGCCAGAGCGGTGTGCGTGGCGCGAGCGGGAATTATTCGCTTGGGTGAAGGCTCAGCGAAAGAGCGAGTCCACGCCCATGGCGGTCTTGCGCATGAATTTCGGCATGGCTTTGCGATGGCGCACCTGGAAGAGACGATAGATCCACGAGAGCACGTGCAGCGTAAAGACGCGGTCCAGCACGTGGCGGTAGCCGCGCTGGCGGCGGATGAGCAGCCGGGACAGCCACGAGACGGTGCGGCGGCCGAGGCGCGAGGCCTCGAGCGAAGTGCGGATGCGGTAGCGCTGCCGGTGCGAACGCGGCCAGCGTTTCTTGTAGGCTTTCTTCGCGGCCTTGATCTGGCGCTCGAGCGCGGGGTCCGGCGGCAGCAGGTAGTAGCGTCGCGCGAGGAGGATCATCTCGAAAGTATCGCGCATGAAGACGATGTCCTCCTCGGGGAGGGCGAGTTCGCGCGCCAGCACTTGCATGCGGTCGAAATTGGCAAAGGCCGCTTCGCCCTCGCGCAACGCCTCCTCGGGGTCGTGCACAAAGTGCGCGATGACGCGGCGGACGGCATCGTGAATGAAAACGGAATCCCAATAAACGTGAAGCAGCGGGGGGATGCGCACGCGACGGAAGAAGAGTTTTTGCTCGGCAAATTCCACGATGTAGAGGAGCTCGCGGATGACGATTTCCGCGCGGCGCAACAGTTCCAGCGCACCGGCGGCGCGCTCCGGGCCGAAGAACTCTCCGACCGTTTCCTCCACGGACAGGTCGTCGCGCAGCACGCGGATGGCGGCGACAACATTCAGCTCGATCCATACGCCTTCCGGCTGGAGAAAGGCGCGGCGGCGTAGGGTGTGCCAGCCGCCCGTCTGGCACCAGACGGAGAACCCGACGACGTTGCGTGCCTCGCGCAACTCGCGCGCGTAGCGCTCCACATCCCAGCCGATGAAGGAGGGATACTCGCCCGCGCCTTCGTACTCTCGCCGCGCCTGAAGCTCGATGATCTTCGGCAGGTCGATGCGGAAGAAATGGCGATTGAGCGGCAGGTAGCGGAAGAAATCCGACTCGCCGTACTTCATCGAGAGAATGAAGGCGGGAGAGGTGATGCCGGCGAGGGCCTGCGCCAGACGGCCACGATGCCAGAGGAGATCGCCCACGAGATGCGCACCGACCGTCCATGTGCGGAAGATGAGCTTGCGCCCGCGCTGCTCGAAGATAGGGAGCAGCGAGTGCAGCAGGCGATTGACTTCCGCCGCCGTGCGCAGGAAGAGACGGCTGCGGAGCGGGTCGCTGACATCGAGACCATCGCTCTCGCCGATGCGCAGGATCACGCCCTCGACCTCCGGGAAATCATCGAAAAATGCGGCCACGACCTCGCGGAACCAGGTCTCCGCCGCGCCCAGATGGTCGCGCAGATGGGCATCGACCGCCGTGGTGGTGGTGAGAAAATCACTGGTCACAAACACGCGCAGCCCGGCCGCGCGCAGCACCGCAAAGCAGAGCCGAAATTCTTCCCGCAAGATCGCGTTGCGTTCGCGCACTTCCGGCTCGAACCACGGATGCAGGCTCAGGTGCGCGACGTCGTCGAGCGAAGCCGCATTGAAGCCCAGCGTCCGCACCTTGCCGGCAAACACGGCAAGCTCCGCGCGAATCTCCGTCCATTGCCGCTCGCGATCCGGCCCGCAGGTGGCGAGATGCGGGAAGGGGATCTTCGACCAGTTGATGACGCGCCGCGAATAGCCGCGGAAAAACGGACCGATGGCGTCAATGAGCGCAAGTTCCATGGCGCGCGCACCCTTGCAGGGCGCTGCGGTTCCTGACAACGCCGCAAATGCAAAAATTTGCGGGCGGTTACGAAGCTGTTACGCGATCTTCTGCAGGCCTTCCATGGCGCCATCGTAACCGCTTACGGTTTCCGAGGCGGCGAGGTCGCGGCTTTGGCGCCAGGAGCTGAGGTTCATGCGCATGATGAATTCGGCCCCGAGGGCGGAGACGAACATGGAGCGGCCGAGCACTTCCATGAGGAACTCGATCAGCTCGATCGGGCGCATGAGCGAGGTCTTGGAATCCAGCCCCACGAGGTGGACGCCGAAGACGTCGCGCGTGGCGAGGAAGACAACGAGAATGACGCCCGCCAGCATTGTCATGAGGCCCACGATGCGCTGCACGCCGCGGATCCGGCGGTAATCGGCCTCGCACAACAAGGGCCGGGTGAAGGCATCCCCGCAAATGGCGTAGGTCAGCGACGCCGCGGAGAGCAGGGCGAGGGGGATGAGGATGGCCGGATGGCTGGTGAATTGATCAACGGCCACGACGACGACGAGGAGGAACAAACCGTAGAGCGGCGAGGCGACGACGATGAACCACCCCGGGAGCAGGGCCTGCGGCAGCAAGGTTTTGATCCGCAAGCAGGCGCGCTGCAACCCGGGAATGAGCGAGAGCACCGAGGGCAGCAGTCCGGCGAGGATGCCCACTGCCTCCATGACGCCTTCGGCCTGGTCCTTGAGAAAGAGCACGGGATTGCTCGCGGCGGAGACATTCTGCTCGGCCACTCCCCACCAGCTCCACGGGCAGAGGGCGAACAGCATCGGCGCGAAAAAGCTGAAGGCGAAGGCGATCACCATCACGCGAAACGCCAGCCGGAAACGGTTACCGAGAAAGAGGACGATCAGCGCGGCAATCGGCAGAGCGTAGAGCGCCAGGAGACCCAGGCCGTCGGCGATCTTGCCCATGGCCTTGAGCTGTTCTTCTTCCTCGTCTTTCCCGCCTTTCTCGTCCCTGTCATCCTTTTCCGCTTTCTCCGCTGGTTCCGCCTTGTCGGTCTTCTCGGCTTTCTCGTCCGCGGGGGCGGCCTTTTCGCCGCCGGGCGTGATGAGGTTCGCCGCCGCGGGCGAGATGGCTTCCAGTTTCTGGAGAGCGGTCTCGGTGAAGGTCTCCATCAGCCCCGGCTGATCGTCTTCGGTGAAGGTGCTGTAGGTGGAAACCAAGGCGCTGAGCGCGGTGAAGATGACGACCATGAGCACCGTGGCGCGGCGCCACAGCACGTAGCGTTGCGAGGTCGGCTCGGTGATACCCTCGGCGGCGAGGGCGGTCTGTTCCGCCGGGCTGACGGCGATGGCGCCGAGATTGGAGGTGAAGGCACGGGCGAGCGATTGGAGATTCATAGGAGGAGTCTGGGGCTGGGAAACGTTCGGTATTCCGATGACGACTGACCACAAAGGGAACGGGGCTTTTGTTTACATAAAATGCATAAAATCTGCCACACAAAAAGTAACAGTCGGGGATCTCGGGCTGCCGCGTCGAACGTGTCTCTCCGGCTGACAAATGCGCGCCCGCAGAGCAGGCTCGGCGTATGCGCATTCTCCCCCTTGTTTTCGGGCTGGGTATTTTCACGGTGATTTCTGCTTCGGCGGATTCGCCCGTCGGGATCACCCATTCGGTATTCGTCGCGGGAGTGGAGACAGCGATCCTGAGCGACCAGGGGGAGGTGCTTTGGAAATATCCAGCGGCGACGCGCGATGGTTTTGTGCTGCCGAATGGGCATGTGCTGCTCGCGGTGTCGAAGAACAAGGACTATCCCGGCGGCGCGGCGGTGGAGGTCACGCGTGAGAATCAGGTCGTCTTGGAATACAAGGGAACGCAGGTCGAGGTGAACACGGCGCAAGCGTTGCCGAATGGGCGCATCCTGCTCACGGAAGCGGGACCGAATCCACGCGTGCTCGAAGTGGACCGTAGCGGAAAGATCGTGGCTGAGATGCCGCTCCAAGCGCAGCCCGTCAATGCGCACATGCAGACGCGCATGACGCGCCAACTGGCGAATGGCAATTACCTCGTGCCGCAGGTGATGGAGAAGGTGGTGCGTGAGTACACGCCTGCGGGAAAGATCGTGTGGGAATACCCCAGCCCGGCGACGCCAAAAGAGTGTTCGCCCTTCACCGCCATTCGCCTGCCCGATGGGCATACGCTCGTGACGCAAACGCGCGGCATGCGCGTGGACGAAGTGGATTCGGGCGGGAAGATCGTCTGGGACTTGACCGGCGCCG
>NZ_JBDUCX010000126.1:0-19126 GCF_040003245.1 Chthoniobacter sp. | reverse complement strand
CCGGCGACCTCGTGAAGCGCCTTGATACGCCCAATGCCGGAGCACACAACACGATCGTCGATGCCACCGGCGCACACGCCTATCTCGCCGGCCTGCACTCACCCCTTCTCCGCGTGGTGGACACGAAGACGAGAGAGATCAGCAAGGAAGTCGGCCCGTTTGCCTCGGCCATCCGCCCTTACACCGTGAACGGCAAGGCCACGCTCTGCTTCGTGAATATCAATGGCTTGCTAGGCTTTGAAATCGGCGACCTCACCACCGGCAAGAAACTCTACCGCGTCGAAGTGCAGGGCTTCTCCATGGGGATGGTTAAACGGCATGGCTGCCCGAGTCACGGGATCGGTCTCACTCCCGATGAACACGAGATCTGGGTCACCGATGGGCATAACCAGCGGATGCATTACTTCGACGCCACGACCATGCCGCCCAAGCAACTCGGCAGCATCGCGGTTCGGGATGATCCGGGCTGGATCACCTTCAGCATCGACGGACGCTACGCCTACCCCTCCAGCGGAGAAGTGATCGATGTCGCAACGCACCAAATCCTCACCACTCTCGAAGACGAGGAAGGCCGCCACGTGGGCAGCGAGAAGATGCTGGAGATCGACTTCGCCGGCGCGGAGCCCGTGCGCAATGGCGATCAATTCGGCCTGGGCCGCGTGCAGTAACCGGAACGCGCTCTAGAATCGCGCCAGCACCTCGCGCAAGATCTCTGCGGCTTCGTCGATCTCCGCGCGGGAGACGTTGAGCGGCGGGAGCCAGCGCACGGCGTGAGTGCCGCTCGGCACAGTGAGCAGGCCGGCTTCGTGCAGGGCATCGACCACCAGCAGGCTCGGCGAGCGCTGGGCGGCGGCGGGGACGCGCTTGACGAAATCGGGAACGAGTTCAAAAGCCAGCATGAGGCCGACGCCGCGCACTTCCTTGATCAGCGAAGAACCGATGGCCTGGATCGCCGCGACTGCGTGGGCGCCGAGCGTGCGGGCATTCCCGAGCATCCCCTCATCCTCGATTACGGCGAGCACTTCATTTGCCCCGGAACTGACCAGCGGCGTGCCGCCGAAAGTCGTCCCGTGCGTGCCGGGCCCGAGCAGGTCGCAGAGCGGAATGGTGTCACCCGACTTGAGCGTCACGATTTTGTCGCTGACCCAGATTGCGCCGAGCGGAAAGCCGCCGGCGATGCCCTTGGCCCAACTGATCGCGTCGGGCATGAGGTCCGGTCCGACGAGGGTCTTCCAGCCACACCAGTCGCCGGTGCGTCCGAGGCCGCACTGCACTTCATCGAACATGAGCAGCATGCCGTGGCGGTCGCAAAGGTCGCGCGCCAGTTTCAAGAATTCGGGCGTAGCGGGATTGACGCCGATCTCGCCCTGGATGGGCTCGAGCAGCACGGCGACCGTGCCCGGTTCCTGCACGGCCGCGAGCAGTGCGGGGCCGTCGTTAAAGGGCACATGGGTGAAGCCTTGGACGGGCGGCTCGAAGCTCTTCTTCACCTTCTCCTGCCCGGTCGCGGCGATGCCCGCCAGGGTGCGACCGTGAAAGGAGCCGATCATGGTAATGATCTCGTGGCGGTAGGCATCCGTGGCGATCATCTCGCCCACGCTGTGCTTCGGCGCGGGCGCGGCGCCGTCGTTGCCAAATTTCCGGGCGAGCTTGTAGAGCGCCTCGTTGGCTTCCGCGCCGCTGTTGCAGAAAAAGACTTTGCCGCGTGGGGCCGCCGGCGCGCAGGTGAGGCGCACCAGCCGTTCCGCCAGCAGGGCCTGCGGGCGGGTATAGTAAAGGTTCGAGGTGTGCACCAGCGTGCCGATCTGCCGCTGCATCGCGGAAATGACCCGTGGATGCGCGTGCCCGATGGAGGTGACCGCGATACCCGCGCCGAAGTCGAGGTAGCGCTTCCCGTCTTCGTCCCACACTTCGGTCCCCTGCCCACGCGCCAACCGCAGATCAAAACGGGCGTACGTCGGGATGACGTACCGGTCGTAAAGTTCGCGAGTGGTAGGAGTCGTAGTGGGCATGGAAAAGGGCGGGAGATTACTCTCCGTCGAAAAGTTTGCACCGGAAAAATGCGCGCAGTGCGGTTACGATTGATGGAGTTGCAGCGTGACATCTGCTTCGAGCACTATATTTCCCGAGCGCCCGCCCACTTCCACCCCATGAGAGAGTTCCTCAACCACTATGGTCTCTGGGCCGCCTTTCTCCTCGCCCTGCTGGAGAACGACGTCTCCTTCATTGCCATTGGGGTGGTGGCCCGTCTGGGCGATGGGGATCCCTCCACTCCGGATGAGTTCAATTTGTACACGGCACTGATTGCGGCCATCGGCGGAGCGCTCATCCACGACACCTTCTGGTTTGTGATCGGCCACCAGCACTCCGAGTGGTTCAAGTCGAG
The DNA here is from genome assembly GCF_040003245.1 of Chthoniobacter sp. Lineage (NCBI taxonomy): Bacteria > Pseudomonadati > Verrucomicrobiota > Spartobacteria > Chthoniobacterales > Chthoniobacteraceae > Chthoniobacter > Chthoniobacter sp. The sequence continues at coordinate 16,740 of NZ_JBDUCX010000126.1, read as the reverse complement.
CAAGGTCTACCTGCGCATCGGGCCGGCCGTCGAGCGGCTGGCCGCGCGTTTCGGCCCTTGGGAGATCTTTTTCGCCCGCTTCGTCTACGGCACGCGAAATCCCACTTCGGTCTTCTGGGGCATTCATCATTTGCCTTACGCCAAGTTCGCCGGCATCGAACTGCTGGCGCTGACCCTGTGGGGCAGCCTGCTCGTGACGGTCGGTTTCCACTTCACCAGCCTCGCCTTGAAGATCATCGGCCGCGTCGAGCGCCACAATCATACCCATGTGCTGCTCATCACGCTCGTGATCGCCCTGCTCGGCATCTACCTGCTGCGCTGGTTCAACCGCCGCCGCATTTACAGACGTCAGCTCGCCCGCGCCGCCGCGGCGGAGCAATCCGGGGAGACCACTCCCGAGGACGCGGCCAGCCGTTAGCCCAGGCGAATCAGCAACGCTTCCGCATCCGGCGGCAGCCAATCGAGGTGCGTGGTCGTGATGATCTTCTGCGCCGCGGCGGGCAGCGCGGCCAGCAGCGCAGCGCGGCGGACGAGATCGAGTTCACCAAAGATGTCGTCGAGCAGCAGGACTGGCGGCGCGGCAAAACGCTGCTCCAGCAAATGCGCGGCGCCCAGCTTCAGCGCCAGCACCAGCGTCCGCTGCTGGCCTTCGCTGGCGAAGGCGGAGGATTGGGCATTCAGCGCGAAGCGAAGGTCGTCGCGATGCGGACCGACGCTGGTCTGCCGCAGGCGCGCATCTTCCTTTTGGGCGGCCGCCAGTGTCTTCGCGAAATCCTCCCCGGCTCCCGGCACGTACTCGAGTTGCAACTTCTCCCGTGCGCCGCTGATGGCGCGGTGCGTGCGTTCCACCTCGGGCTGCAGCTCCGCGACCAACTGCGCGCGCATCGCGATCACGCGCTGTCCCGAGTTCAGCAGTGGCTCGTCAAACGCGGCAATCTCCCGCCAACGCGGCGACGGTGACTTGAGCAGCAGATTGCGCGACCGCAGCGCGCGCTCGTAATCGCGCAACGCCTGGCGGTAGGTGCCATCGCGCTGGGCGGCGACGAAATCGAGAAACTGCCGGCGCGTGTCGCTGGAGCCGCGCACCAGCTCGATATCGCTATTCGCGAAATAGACCACCCGCCCCTGCTCCAGGTACTCGCGGGCGTTCTTCTGCTCGACTTCATCCAGCGCCAGCTTCTTTCGTTCGCGGCTGAAGTAGAATTGGAGATGCCGTGGCCCAAAGTGGCCGTCCACCACAAACCCGCGCCGCTCGTGCTGGATCGCGTGGGCCAGCCGGGTCACGCGCGGCGATTGCAACCGCAGCAGGATGCAGGCGGCCTCGAGGAGCGACGTCTTGCCGTGGGCATTGGGACCCACGATGAAGTTCAACCCCGGCGCAAAATCCACCTCCCGCGCATCGAAGCAGCGGAAATGGCGGACTTTCAGTCGGGTGAGCACCCCTGCAGCAAAGCCGATGCGGGAGGGGTGACGCAAGTGGCAGGATTGCCGATGCGGAATCTTGCATCCAGACCGCACCCCCGGCATCTTCGCCGACCCATGCAAACCCTGCCCGGCTTCCGCGACTTTTATCCCGACGACTGCGCGCGGCGGAATTACATCCTGACTCAATGGCGCGAAGTCGCCCGCCGCTATGGCTTCGTCGAGTACGACGGCCCAGTCCTCGAGCCAATGGAACTGTACGAAAAGAAATCTGGTGGCGAACTCGTTGGCCAGCTCTTCGATTTCGATGACAAAGGCAAGCGCCACGTAGCCATGCGCCCCGAGATGACTCCCACGCTCGCCCGCATGGTCGCGGCCCGAGAGCGTGATTTCAAAAAACCTCTCAAATGGTTCTGCGTGCCGCAATTCTTCCGCTACGAGAAACAGCAGCGCGGCCGGTTGCGCGAGTTCTACCAGCTCAACTGCGACATCATCGGCGAGCCCTTGCCAGCCGCCGATGCCGAGCTCACCGCCGTGCTCATCGACATGCTGCGCGGGCTCGGGCTCACCGAGAATGATTTCGTCGTCCGCCTCAGCAGCCGCACCGCGTGGCAGCAATTCTTCGCCCAAGCCGGTGGCAAGCCGGAGGACGAATACGAGTTCTTCCAGGTCGTCGACAAGGCCGAGCGCGCCCCGGCGGAGAAGACCGACGAGCTGCTGCGCAAGTTCGGCTTGACTGCCCAGGCGGTGCTCGACTTCATGCACAGCAAGACGCCGACCGCGGAACTGGTGCCAGTGCTCGAAGGGCTGAACGCGCGCGGTCTCGGCGCTTTCGTCGAGATCGACTACGCCATCGTCCGCGGACTCGCCTACTACACCGGCGTCGTCTTCGAGGTCTTCGATCGCAGCAAGAATGAGCGCGCGCTCGCCGGTGGCGGCCGTTACGACAAGCTGCTGAGCCTGATGAGCGACGGCAAAGTGGATCTGCCGGCGCTCGGTTTCGGCATGGGTGACGTTGTGCTGGCGAACCTGATCAACGACACCCCTGCCGCCGCTGCGCAACGCGACGCCTGGCTGAAGGACGAGCGCGCCTGCGATGTCTACGTCATCATCGCGCAGGAAGAACGCCGGTCCGACGCCCTCGCGCTCGTGCAACAGTTACGCGACGCCGGCCAGCGCGTCGATTTCCCGCTCACCGCTGCCAAAGTCGGCAAGCAGTTCCAGACCGCCGAACTGCTCGGCGCCACGCGCGCCGTGCTCGTCGGCGAAGAATGGCCGCAGGTCAAAGTGAAGACCCTCGCCACCCGCGCGGAAGTCCTCGTCCCGTCCGCCGAACTCGTCTCGACATTGGGCCGATAGCCTCCGTCCCCACGCCACCGCGGGCTATTGCGCCATCGCGCGGACGGCCAGATCCGTGTCCTCCACCGGCACCAACGCGCCACCGCCTTGGTATTCCAGGCCGATTTTGCCATCCTTGATCATCTTCAAGTTCGCCTCCGCACCGACCGGGGCGGTGAGCGAGCCGACGACCTTGCCGCCGACCACGGCGGGAAAACCCGTCGCCTTCTTCAGCATCACTTTCTTCGGCCAGTGGGACGGGTCGCGCGCCAGCTTTTGCAGGTCGAACACCGGGACCGGAGTGGGAACGGCCGGCTTCACATTCGCCGCGGTGCCCCTCTCATTGATCGTGACCGAGAGGGGGTCATCGTCTTTGGGCGGCTTGGTTTCGATGATCACGGTGTCGTGGACGAAGCTGCCAAAAAGCTGATGCCCCAGGGACGTATGGGCGTCGATGAAGCGGCGGGCCGACGGGATCTTGATGTAATAGGCCGCGGCGAGGATCACCAGCGATACTGGCAGGGCAAATACCCAGAACGTGCTCGATTTATGACTCATGAATTTCCTTGGGTTTGGTCGCTCGTTCCGGGGGGAGACACGGCAAACTCAACGCTTCGTTTTAGAATTCCGCCAACAATCGATGATTCTTCACAGTTCCTAAAAAAGACGTCTTACAACCGAAAACCTTAGACACGGCAAGCGGAATGTCAGCGCGGACGCAACAGCACGTCCACGGCTTCACCGGTCCGCCCGGCGCGGGCGAGAATCCACGCTGCTTTCTCCACGAACCACGGCGGTGGATTTTCGCCGTGGGCCACGGCGATGATGATCTCGTCGCTGTCCGCCTGGTCGCCATCCCGTTGCCTCAGGAGGGCGAGTTGCTGGGCGTTGACCACATTCTCCGGGTGGGTGCGCCAGGTGGTTTCAAGAACGGCCCGCGGCACGGTGGACGGCACCGCCGGGAAGGAAGGCTCGACGACCTTGATGGAAAGAAGGTGCCAGGCGCGATCATCTTCACCCCAGTGGTGCCACAAGGCCGCCCATTGCCGATTATCGCGCACGCCCTCGGCTACGTGGTGTTTGGCCCAATCGTCGAAGTCCTCCTTGTTTCCCCAGCGCGGCGCGAGCTGGTAAAAGCTCCGCAACTCCGCCGCGGACAGATCGGGCGCATTAGAGCGCAGCTTCCACCAGCGCCCGTAGTAATAGGCGCCGAGCTGCTCGGGCACGATTTGCGCATAGGCGAGAAGCAGTTGCGGATGCGCTTCCACGTAGTGGCCCCAGGAGGACTGCGCGGCCGGAAAACGTCCGGTCTCCGTCACGGCGGTCCGCAAGATTTCATCCCGATGGATGTCGCCCCGCTCGACGGCCAGTTGCCAGTAGGCCAGGGCTTGCACGGGCGCCACGCGCTGGCAGGCCCGCGCCTGGGCCATCGGCGTCTCCCACACCCCGGGCTGCAGGCGGGTGGCGATGCCGAAATGCCGCTGCCAGGCCGCCGGGTTGTCGCGGCCAAAGAGTTTCAGGTCGCGCAGGCCCACGCTCTGGTGGAGGTCCGCATTGAGCGGGAAATAGCGCAGCGCCGTTTCCAGTTCCGCAAGCTGCACCAACCCGGGCGCCAGCGCGTCGAGTTCGATGAGACGGTTCAAGCACAGGGGCGACCAGGCCGGCACAAACCAGTGCAGCGGCAGCCACCAGAATCCCGCGATCGCCAGCGGCACGAGAGCGGCCTGGCGAGGCTCGGGCACGCGGCGGCTTTCGATGCGCATCGGGCAGGCCAGGGCCAGCGCAGCCAGGGCAAAACCGGCGGTGCCCCAGCGATGCGCCGGCACGTCGAAAATTGCGTGGACGAGGATCACCGCGAAGGCGGCAAATCCCCCAGCGTGCAGGAAAAAGCTGCGCTGCCGTCCGAAAATCTCCCGGCCATGCCGGCCCAGGAACAGCGCCAGGGCCGCCGCGGCGAGGAGCACCGGGATGAGGCCCAGCTCCGCGAGCCATTGCAGCCAGTTGCTTTCCGGGTGGAGGACGATCTGATTCTCCAACTGGATTTTTTGGTAGAGTGGGAAGACCCCGGCGAAGGAATCGAGTCCGTGACCGAGCAGCGGCGCGTCGCGCCACATCGCGATGGCGTCGTGCCACACCGCGATACGGGTGAGATTCGAGACCGCACCGCCCTCGTGCGAGTGAAAGCGGGCAAAAACCTGGCTGCCGAAAGTGAGCATGAGCGCGCCGAAAAAGAGCGCCGTCCCGAGGGCGGCGCCCAGTGCCCGGCGATTGCGCATCTTGGCCAGGCAGAGCAGCAGATAAATGCCGACCCCCGCGCCGAAAGCGATCAAGCCGCCGCGCGATTGCGTGGTGAGCAAGGCGACGACGATGAGCCCGACCAGGACGAGACCGCTGCAGAATATGGTCCAGTTCTTGCGCGCCGCAGCCCACGCCACACAGCCGCAGCCGAGCACGCCCGCCATGGCAAAATAATCCGCCGTATGATTGCGGTTGGGGAACGGCCCGAACCCACCCCAGCCGGGTGTCCAGCGCGCCAGGACGGTGCCCTCGTAAATGGCATCGGACCCCGGATGCTTCGTGGCGAAGGAGACGACGGCGACGATGGCCGCGGCGACGAAGAGCGCCCAGGCCAGAAAGGCGCGATGCTGCCGGTTCACCGCCAATCGACGCACCCATAAAAACCACACCACACCCACCGCGCCCGCCAGCAGGGCGTCCAGCGCCCGGGACGGCTCCGGATGATGCGTAAATGGCAGCTGCAGCGCATACTGGCGCGTGAGCGTGGTACGCCAGAACGTGTCCCCGAACCAACTCGCAGGCGCGAACTCCTTGAAGAGCAGCAGCCCGATAAAGGCGAGCGCGAGACGGTTGCCCCATCGACTCAGCGGCACGATCGCCGGTGGTTGCACGAGGATGCCGATGCCCAGCAGCACCAGCAGGCCGATCTGCGGCAGTCGATCCACCATGCCAAAAAGCAACGGGCCGACGATGACGATGATGGCAAAGATCCCCAGCGCCACCATCTCCCGGGTCAGGCGCAGCGGCTTCTTCGTGGGCGCCGGCTGCTCGGGTTGCTCCGGTTGCGCCCGCCTCGAACCTCGCCGGCTCATACGCGCCACTTCTGGGTCGCCTTGGCGTAGACGGGCCGGAAGCACTCCGCGATGCGCTGCCATTCGACTTCCGTGCCTTTGTGCTGGGGGGCGTGCAGCGTCCAGGGCTTGCTGCCGTTGTATTTCACTTCGATCGCATATTCGGCGTCCGATTCGCCCTGCTCGACGAAGCCCACCCGTCGCATGGTGTGCTCGAAGATGGCCCAGAACTCCTGCGCCGTTTTGCAGCGCTCGGCCTCGAGGTCCAGCACCTGCGCCTGCAAGAGGGCGTATTGCACCACGCTCCGGCGGCCGAGCACGCGGCTGAGCTTGCGCTGCACGTCATCCCAGGACTTGAGGAAGTGGAAGTAGCGCAGCGCGAGGAGCGCGAGCAGGAAGAGAACGCCGATGCCAATCGGCAGCGTCCCGCCCTGGCTCCAGATGATGCTCAACCCAAACAAGCTCAGGACGAGGCAAATGCCGTAGAGCCCAAACAGGATGCGCGTTTTCGAGAAGCCGAATTTCTCCAGTCGATGGTGGAAGTGTTCGTCATCCGCGTGGAAGAGCGGATAGCCGCGCAGCCCGCGCCGCAGCATGGCAAACATGGTATCGAGGATTGGGACGCCGAGAGCGATGAGCGTGACGAAGAGGACCTTGGCCACGGAGCCCTTGTTGGAACTGGTCAGCGAAAGCGCCGCAATGGTAAAGCCGATGAGATAAGCGCCGCCATCGCCGAGATAGATTTTGGCCGGCGGAAAATTGAAGACGAGAAACCCGAGCAGCGCCCCGGCCAGGGTGAAGGCATACCAAGCCACGGCAAGCTGGGCGTTGTGGATGCCCACAATGCCGAGGGTCACCGACATGCAAAGTCCCAGTCCCCCGGCGAGCCCATCGAAGCCGTCGATCAGGTTCACGATATTCGGCACGGCGATAAGCCAGAATACTGTCACCGGCAGACTCCAGGCACCCAGATCGATACTACCGGTGGCGCCCGGATAGGAAAACTTGTCGATGCTCAGGCCCAAATAATAAACGAGCCCGGCCGTAAAGATCTGCCCGAAAAGCTTTTTCTTCGCGCCCAAGGGGCTCAAATCATCCCACAGTCCGAGTCCGTACATCAGGAGGCTGCCGACAAGGACGGGAAACCAATTGGTCGCACTGCTGGGCCGTAGCGCAAAAATGACGAGCAACCCCGTGGAGACCGCCAGCATCAACGGCATGCCGCCGAGACGCGGAATGGGCACCGCCTGCTTCTTGCGCGATTCATGGGCGTAATCCAGGCCGATGCCACGGTGCGCGAGACGAATGACCCACGGCGTGCAAAACACCGAAATCACGAACCCGAGGACAAAAAACAGCAGGGTATAAATCACACCCTTCGACCTCCTTTCCGCGCAGGGCGGAAGTCGCTGGGTGCGCTACACTGCCATCTTGACCGTGGTTCCTCGTAAATCATGTGAGCACGCGTTTAAGCACCAAAAGTGCCACTGGATGGGATGAGCAGCAAGCGTAGGTCATCGGCATCGTTCAATCAGGCGCGACCATCCGGCGAGCGCGGCGGCGCGCTGCGCCACGGGATCGAGCGCGGGCGGGCAGGTCGCCGGAAGGCGGCTTTGCAGGGCGAGCAGCCAATCGGCCACCTGTTCGGACTGCCCCGGCGCGAAGATGCCGGCATTGGACAGGGCACGCAATTGGCGGGCAATGGCTCCGTCGGTGGGACCCACCCAGAGGATGGGCCGCGGCAGGCTGAGGAGAAGTCCCAGCTTGCTCGGCCAGAGCAGCCCTTGGGCAGCGGGCAATTGGGTGACGGCGAGCGCCTGGCCGCGCCGCAAGGCATTCGGCAATTCGGCTTCCTCGATATAGCCCTTCCATTCGCATTGCCGCAAACCCAGCTCCGCGGCGCGCGCTTCGGCGGCCGGGCGCGATGGTCCCCCGCCCTGAAACAGCAGCCAGATGTCCGCGCCGCGCTTTTCCAGGATCGCCTGGGCGGCGAGCAGGGTCTCCCACTCGTGGGCCCGACCCAAATTTCCAGAATAGATCCACGTCCATGGTGTCGTGGGCTCGCCAGTCGCGCGGCTCGCTTGGGCGATCACGGGTGCGAACACCCAGACACCGATGACCTCGGGCTGCACCCTGTAACGACGGATGCGGTCGGCCATGTCTTCATCCAGCGCGACGACCACGGCGGCGCGCCGGTAGGCCCAACCCATCGCCTTGCCAATGAACTTGGCCAGCATCCCGTCGCGGATTTCGCCCAGGGACACAGCGATCTCGGGATACAGGTCCATGATCCAATGGACCGATTTCGCCCGGTGCCAGAAGGCCACCAGAGTGGCGACCAGAAGCAGGCAGGGCGGCGAAGTGGCGGACACGACGACATCCGCTCGTGGCCGGCGCAGGCCATCGAGCAGCATGCGCCCGAGAGCCTTGGCCTCGCGGATCATGCGGCCCCCTTTTCGCTGTCCCGCACGGTAATCCTGACGCGCCGCCACGAAATCGACCGTGTGGCCGGCTGCCTGGAGGTGATCGGCCAAATCCCGGAGCAAGACCCCCGTCGGCGCCGGGTCGGGCGGAAAGTATTGGTTCAGGAAAAGAATGCGCACAGGCGGGAGGGTGAAAAAATGGCAGCCTTGACCAGCCTTGACTGGCCTTGACTGGGCTTGATTGGCCTAAAGGGGAGAACCCGTGCGTGCCGTCGCGGAGAATGGGTGCGATTCGGTGCGATTCGGTGCGATTTACTCTGAAGAAGGTCGGTGAGATCCCGCGCGCCGCTGGCCTTGAGCGCCGGAGGCGTCACGGAGATTGGCCGTCGTGAAGAATGGGTGCGATTCGTTGCGATTCGTTGCGCTTTACTCTGGAGATGGTCGGTGAGATTTCGCGCGCCGCTGGCCTTGGGCGCCGGAGGCGTCACGGAGATTAGCCGGTCGGCGTGAGCCACCGGAATAGCGACCCAAACGGGTTCGCCCCGGCGGGGCGGTGGAGTTCCGATGCCCCTCCGGGGCAGATCCGTGTGGGGGATCGTTTCCGGCGGCTGACGCCAGCGGCTAATCTCTGGCCGGCCCTTCGGGCCGGTTTGACGGCGAAGGTCGGATTGGCGCGGCAAGCCGGCAGCTAAGAAAAAAATTCCAGGCACGATTAGGCAGGATTGAGCACGATCGGGCTGGATTACTCTGGTCCCGCCCCCTTCTAGAGGGGGGAATGGCTTGAAAATGAGGTCTATGTCACTGGGCATCATGGATCGAACGAAACTGTCTGGCCTCTTTCCGCCACCCAACCGTTCAACCCGCTCCACACCCTTTCCCAACTGTGGCCGCAAGTGTATCACACCTCTTTCCAAATTGCAAGGAAAAAATGCTCCCATTTGCGCTACTCGAACTGCTTCGCCACCACCGCCGGGTTGCCCCGGACGAGCGTCTTCGGCGGCACGTTTTCCGAGACCACGCTGCCCGCCGCGACCATGCTCCCCTCGCCGATCTCCACGCCCGGCGCGATGAAAGCTTGCGCCGCTACCCAGGAACCGGCGCGCACCGTGATCGGCTGGGTGATGAGGTCGAAATGAGCCGCCCGAAAGTCGTGTGATCCGGTGCACAGGAAGGCGCGCTGGGAGATGCAGACGTTGGACTCGATGGTCACCGGGGCGAGGCTCAGGATGATCACTTCCTCCCCCAGCCAGACATCGTCTCCGGCCTGAAATCGCCACGGAAAGGTGATATTCACTTGGGACCGAATGACCACGCGCTCCCCGATCCGGGCGCCGAAGGCCCGGAGCAGGGCGACGCGGATTTCCGACGGCCACGGCACTGGGTTGAGAAAAAACAGCCACTTCACCGCCAGCCAGCCGGCTTCGAACCACCACGGCTGGCCGCGCTGGAAGCTCCCGGTAGTATAATTGCGAAGTTCCATGATTTACTTGGAGCCCTCTGTAGCCGATGGCATATCAGGTGCTATCTCAAACTTAAAAACCGGCAGCACGACAGCTTTTAATCGGGCCCTGCCTTCATCCATTCCCTGCTGCGTTTACGACGGCGAGAGCATCTCTTGATTTTATTGCATTCCATCTCTGTGCGACCTGCCTATGCATAACCCTCCCTTATCCAGCGCGGGCCCGGCCTGCTGGTGGAGCGAGTTGCGTGTCGGGCCCGGGTCGCCACCGTACATCGCGGATCACGGTTTTCAGGACATGGTGGTGCTGCCGGGCTCGTACTTCGTCGCGCTGGTCTGCCGGATGCACCAGGAACTCTTTCAAAAGAGGGCGGTGAGCCTGCGCCACATCGAATTCGAAAAGCCGGTCATCCTGGCAGAGGACGAGATCGTCATCACGATCCGCGCCGAGCAACGGGCCGATGGCGCTGTGGCCTACGAGTTATTTGAAGCCCTGCGGTCTGAGGTCGAATCGGCTTCCGTCCCCCCACCCTGCGCCCGCTTGCTCGTCGAGGACGGGGTGCTGGCCGATTCGCCAGCGGCTCCGTTTCAAGCCGACGCGGTGCTCGCCGATGCTGTCCCGCTCGGAACCGCCGAGGACTTCTACGCCCGCTTGCGCCGCAACGGCAATCAGTACGGACCTCAATTTCAAACGCTTGCCGCGACCTGTCAATCCGGCGATGAAATCGTGGGCCAGCTCGCCGATGCCAGTCGGGAGGACGGTCAGCCCGCTCCCACACTACTCGACGCGGGCGTGCAGCTCTTGGGCGCGCTCGCCATCGGGCGCAACCGCACGTTTCTTCTTCAAGCCATCGAGCAACTGGTGATTGTCAGAGAAAGCGACAGCGCCCCCCGCTGGCTGCGCGCGCGCCGGACGAGTCCCGAAGGGAACGGCGGCACAGCATTGGTGGGCGATGTCGATTTCTTTGACGCCGCAGGCGCCCTCCTCTGGAAACTCCGCGGAGTGAGCCTGGCCTTCCTCGAACCCGCCTCAACGGGAGAGCCCGCGGCACCACCCGAGACGCCGCTGTGCCTCACCGCCACCTTCACTGCGGAGCCGCTCGAAGAATCGCTGCGTTTCTGGGGCGGTTATTTCGGCCGGAATCTGCGGGTGGAATTTGCGCCTTACAATCAGGTTTTCCAGCAATTGCTCGACCCGGCCAGCGCCCTGCGCCGCAATCGCGACGGCCTCAATAGCGTCGTGCTCGACCTAAAAGATTGGCTGCCCGAAAAGCCCCACGCGCTGGCGCCGCTCACGGCCGAGCGGGCCGCGGACGTTTTCGAAAACAAAGCGCGCTGCATCCTCCCCCACGGGCTGGAGATCGCGCATCTCAACCAGTACGAGACGGATTACGTCTACGACGAAATCTTCAAGGACGAGTGCTACCTCCGTCACGACATCCAGATCCGGGACGGCGATACCGTCGTGGATATCGGCGCCAATATCGGGCTGTTCACGCTCTTCGTTCTCGATCGCTGCCGGAATCCCCGCATCTATTCTTACGAGCCCTCGCCCCAGGTGTTCGATCTCCTGCGGGCCAATTGCGCGGCCTACGGCGAGCCTGCTCACGTCCATCCCTTCAACTACGGCGTCGCCGATAAGGCGGGCCGGGAGCATTTTACCTTTTACGAGCATTCGTCGGTCTTCTCGAGCTTTCATCCCGACGAGGGCGAGGACCGCGCGGCCATCCAGGCGGTGGTGCGCAACGTCCTGCAAAACGAGCTCACCGGCGCGGACAGCGTGCCCGAGGAAGATGTCGAAGACCTCACGACGCACCGTCTGGCCGCCCAGACCATCGAATGCCAGATCACCTCAGTCTCCGACATCATCCGCGAGAACGGCCTGACCCGGATCCATTTGCTGAAGGTCGACGCGGAAAAGTGCGAGCAGGCCATCCTGAGCGGGATCGACGAGGAGCACTGGCCGCTCATCGACCAGATCGTGATGGAAGTGCATGATCGCAGCCGGGCGAGCCTCGACGCCTTCGAGGAGATGTTGCGCCAGCGCGGCTTCCGCTGCGCGGTGGTGGAGGAAAAGCTCCTGACCGATTCCGGCCTCTTCAATATTTACGCCACGCGCCAGGCACCGGCGCCGAAGACGTTCTCCAGCGCCGATGCCGAGCTTTCCCGGAAAACGGAGGAGTTCTGCGCCGCGCTCGACGCCTTTGCCGCCGCCTCTGCCGCGCCGCTGGTCCTGGCCATCGCACCGCGCGCCGCCAGTGCGGGCCGGAGCCAGCTCGAAGCCGCTGAAGAGCGGGTGCTCGCCCATGCCGCGCGTTATCCGCAGATGCGGTGCCTCAGCTCATCGACCATTCTCAAGCAGTATCCGGTGCGGGTGTGGCACGATCGGCACAGCGATCAGCTCGGACATGTGCCCTTCACCATGGAAGGCTACGCCGCGCTCGGCACGGCCATTTCGCGCGCCCTCTTCCAACTCGACGCGCCACCGGTCAAAGTGATCGCGCTCGATTGCGACAACACGCTGTGGAAAGGCGTCTGCGGCGAGGATGGACCGCAAGGTGTGGACGTCTCCGCGCCGTTCCGCCGCTTGCAGGAATTCATGATCGCCCAGGCGCAGGCGGGCGTGCTCATCGCGTTGTGCAGCAAGAACAACGAAGCCGAGGCGCTGGCGGTCTTCGATCAGCACCCACAGATGCTGCTCCGCCGCGAACACCTCGCAGGCTGGCGGATCAACTGGGAAGACAAGCCGGACAATCTGCGCGCGCTCGCCACCCACTTCAATGTGGGCCTGGACAGTTTCGTCTTCCTCGACGACAACCCCCTGGAGTGCGCCACGGTGCGCGCGGCCTGCCCGGAAGTGACCGTCTTGCAACTGCCCGCGGAGAACGAACGCCTCCCGGCATTCCTGGAAAACCTCTGGATCTTCGACCGCTCGTCGACGACCCGCGAGGATCGCGAGCGCGGCGCATGGTATCGCGCCAATGCCGGGCGCGAAGAATTGCGCACCGCGACGCCCACGTTGCAGGATTTCCTCGAGGGGCTGCAACTGCGCATCGACGTGACGGAGGTGACCGACGGCGAAATCGAACGCGTCAGCCAACTGCTCGCGCGGACGAACCAATTCAACTTCACCGCAATCGAGCATTCCGAGGGCGAACTGCATGCGCTGCTGAAATCCGGCACGCGGTGCCTGGTGACCCGCGTGAACGATCGCTTCGGCGATTATGGCCTCGTCGGCGCCATCCTTTATACCGCGGGGGCCGATCATTACGTCGTGGAGAATCTGTTGCTGAGTTGCCGCGCGCTGGGCAAGGGCGTGGAGCATCGCATGGTCGCCGAACTCGCCGCCCGTGCTTCAGCCGAGGGAAAAGCTTCCATCCATTTCGCCTGCCGGAAGAGCGGGCGGAATGAACCCGCGCTCGCCTTTTTCGAGCGGCTGCGCCGGTTGGCGGAGTCGAGCTCCGAATTTCATCTCGCCGCGCCGGTGTCGAGCCTGGTGGATTTGACTTACACGCCCGACGAGCACGAGACCGGCGTCGCGCCGGGAGCACGCCCGGAGAAACGCGCCTCGAGTCGACGGAATTGGTCCGCGGCGCTGCAACGACTCGGCGAGGAACTGGTCAGCGTCGAGTCCATCGTCGCCGCCATGGAAGCCGCGCGGCAACCTGCCGGCGCAGTGGCAGCAGAGCCGCTGGCCACCGGCAGCACCATGGAACAGTCGCTCGCCGCGATCTGGAAAAAGGGCCTGGGCCGCACGCAACTGGGCTACGATGAAAACTTCTTCGACGCCGGCGGCACTTCGCTCAAGGCGGTGATGGTCGTGGCCATGATCCGCAAGCAATTGAAAAAGACCGTGTCCATCGTTTCCCTTTTCGAGTCCCCCACGATCCGGCTGCTGGCCGCCCGCCTGGAAGATTCAGGCGAAGGAAAAAGCGCGTCGTCCACCGCAGCGGAGTTGCGTGGCAGCCAGCGGCGCTCCAAACTGGCCCGGCGAGGAGGACGTTCCGTATGAGCATGAAATTTTCCACCGTCGGTGTAGTCGGTGCCGGCACTATCGGCATCGGGATCATTACTGATCTCATTCTGCACGGCATCGATGTCGTGGCCGTGGATGTTTCCGACGCTGCCTTGCAAAAGGCCGAGGCCGAGGTCCTCAAGAACATCCGCTTCGCCCCGCTCTTCGCCAAGCATCTGCCCCGCGTTTCGCGCGACGACGCCCGGCGGCGCATGACCCTGACCCGCAACTTGAAGGACCTGGCCGGTTGCCAGATGGTCATCGAAAACGTGCCGGAGAAATGGGAGTTCAAGCGTCCGATTTACGAGCAACTCGATGCCTTCATGCCGGCGGAAGCTTTCTTCGGGGTCAACACCTCCTGCCTCCCCATCACGCGCGTCGCCGGGGTCACCCAGCGTCCCGCGCAAATCATCGGCCTGCACCTCATGAACCCGGTGCACCTCATGCCGACGGTCGAGGTCATTCGCGGCTTCCACACCTCCGACGAGACGGTCGCACGCTTGCAGCAACTCTTCGATCAATTGCAGAAAAAGGCGATCATCGTCGCGGATCTGCCGGGCTTTGTGTCCAATCGGATCTCGCATCTCTTCATGAACGAAGCGGCCTTCGTGTTGCAGGACCAAGTGTCCACGGCGGAAGACATCGACCGCATTTTCAAGCAATGCTTCGGCCACAAGATGGGGCCGCTGGAGACGGCCGACTTGATCGGCCTGGACACCGTGGCCTTCTCGCTCGACGTGCTTTTCGACAGCTATCACGACCCGAAATACCGCGTCTGCCCGTTGCTCCGCAAGCTGGTGGACGCCGGTCACCTCGGCCGCAAAACCGGACGCGGCTTTTATCAATATCCGGACACCGCCACCGACTTCAAATCCCACGCATGAACACCCAAGACGAAAGCGCCATCCGCGCAAAAATCCGCGAATTCATCCTCTCTTCCATCCAGCTTCCCGACCTGGCGGATGACGACAACCTCTTCGAGAGCGGCATCGTCAATTCGCTGTTCGCGGTCGAGCTGATGACGTTCCTGGAAAAGGCCTTCGGCATCGAAGTGACCCAGGATGACCTGGAGATCACCAACTTTCAGTCGATTGCGAGTGCCGCCGCGTTTGTCCTCCGCAAAGCGCCGCAAACCTCGGCGATCTAATCCGCCGGCCCATGCGCAGCTTTCTCACCGCCGACCAGCAAGCCCGCCAGCGCGATTTTCGGGAGTTCGTGGCGCTGTATGTCGAGCCGGCGGCGGCGGAGTGGGACCGCGCGCAAAGCATCCCCGCAGCCACGGTGACGCGCATGGCCGAGGCCGGTTACCTGGGCAACATGCTGCCCGTGAAGTACGACGGGCGGGGCTGGGATACGGTCACCTTTGGGCTGTTGAATGAAGCCTTTGGCCGGGGCTGTCCCGCGCTCACGGATTTGCTAACCGTCCAGGCGATGGTTTCCATGACGCTGCTCAAGTGGGGCACGGACGAACAGAAGTCGCGCTGGCTTCCGCCGCTGGCGCGCGGCGAAATGATCGGCGCCTTTGCGCTCACGGAACCGAGCGGTGGCAGTCATTTGAAATCGTTGCAAACGCAATTCACCGAATGCGGCGACGGGAGTTATCGCCTGAATGGGCAGAAGACGTGGATTTCCTACGCGCAGACGGCGGGGGTGTTTTTGGTGGTCGGCTATGTCGATTCGCGTCCCCTCGCCTGCCTGTTGCCGCGCGAGACACCGGGTTTGCAAGTCGAGCCGATCACCGGTCTGCTCGGTTTCCGCGCCGCGGGTTTGGGACGGGTCACTTTCACGGACGTGGCGGTGCCCGCCGCGAGTCTCGTGGGCAAACCGGGCACGGCGCTGAGCTACATCGCGCCGATCGGATTGCAGTACGGGCGCATCAGCACCGCCTGTTCGGCGCTGGGTTTGGTGCGGGGATGCTTCGAGGAAGCGACCAGCCGCGCCGCGACCCGCAAGATCGGCCCGGACACGGTCGGCAGCTTTGGGATGATTCATTCCATGATCGCGCACATGGGCACGGAGCTCGAAGCCGCGGGGCTGCTGTGCCTGGCGGCCTGCCGCGCGACCGACGAGCGCGAGCCCGATGCCTTCGCGAAGGCGCTCATGGCCAAATATTTCGCTTCCCGGGCCGCGGTCGCCGCCGCCAACGATGCGGTGCAGATCTGGGGCGGAGCGGGCTGTCATGAAGACGCGCCGGTTTCGCGCTACTATCGCGACGCGAAGATTTACGAGATCATCGAAGGCACTTCGCAGATCCATGAGGAACTGCTGAGCCGCAATTTTATCGAAGCCGGCGCGAAGCGTGCCGCCCAAATTCGCTAGCCGTGCCGACGACTCCTTCCATCACCGCCACGGAAACCGACCAGGACCGGATCGACGGGTTCAATCGGACGGAACATCCGTTTCCGGATCACCTGACACTTCAACAACTTTTCGAGGCGCAGGTCAGCCAGACTCCCGATGCGATCGCGGTGATCTGCGATCATGACAAAGCGTTCGGCACGTCGACGATGACCTTTGCCGAATTGAATACCCGGACGAACCGGCTGGCGCATGCGTTGCGGGCTTCCGGCGTCGGGCCGGGAAGCATCGTGGGCCTGATCGTCGAGCGGTCTTTCTCGATGATCCTCGGTCTCCTCGCGGTGCTGAAAGCCGGCGGGGCTTATCTGCCCATCGCGCCGGAAAATCCGCCGGATCGCGTCCGCTATCTGCTCGACGATGCCGGGGTTCGCGTGCTGCTCGTCCAAAACGCGACGTCCCGCAGCGCGCCCTTTGACGGAGAGACGATCTTTCTCGAAAACCCGGAGTCGTACCGTGGCTCGGAGGAAAATCCCGCTATCGTCAATCAGCCGACCGATCTCGCCTACGTGATCTACACCTCCGGTTCCACCGGCCGGCCCAAGGGCGTGATGGTCGAGCATCGCTCGGTCGTAAATCGCCTGCATTGGATGCAAGTCGCCTATCCGATTGCCCCGGGGGATGTGATCCTGCAAAAGA
>NZ_JBDUCX010000339.1:0-5686 GCF_040003245.1 Chthoniobacter sp. | reverse complement strand
CACCTTCGTCACCGACTGCGGTGGAGAGACCTTTTTTCTTCAGCACGGATTTCAAAGCGTGGAATACTTCGGTGATCGCCTGCAAACCTTCGCTGAACGTGCTGAAGCCGTGCGGCTGGATCATGAATTCCTGGAAATCAATCGGCGCGTCGGAATGCGCGCCGCCGTTGATGACGTTCGCCATCGGGACGGGCAACACCTTGGCGTTTGGTCCGCCGATGTATTTGAACAACGGCTGGTTCAGCGCGGCGGCGGCGGCCTTGGCCGTGGCGAGCGAGACGGCGAGGATGGCGTTCGCGCCGAGCTTGGCTTTGTTCGGCGTGCCATCGAGGGCGATCATCGTCTTGTCCACGCTCACCTGGTCGCAGGCATCCATACCCTGGATTTCCTTGGCGATGGATTTGTTGACGTTCGCGACCGCCTTGGTCACGCCCTTGCCACCCCAACGATCCTTCACGCCGTCGCGCAATTCCCACGCTTCATGTTCGCCGGTGCTGGCACCGCTCGGCACGATGGCGCTGCCGGTCGCGCCGCCTGCGAGCACGACATCGGCCTCGACCGTGGGATTGCCGCGGGAATCAATGACCTGGCGGGCGTGAACATCAACGATAGTGGTGAGTGACATTTTTTTTTTGGATTTACGGTTTAGGAATTGCGATGGAGCAATGCGCTGCGAAACCGTGGGGCGGGCCGGTGCGCGCAAAAGGCAGCGGGTTTCGATAAAAGGTGGCCTCTCGAATGGCAAGGCGATTCCGGTGATTCGCCGGGAGAAGTGGAAAAAACGCCGCCTTAATTTGGCTTGAGTTACCTTGATACGGCTTGATTCGCCTTGAGGAAGGCGCGGGCAGGCTTGAATTCTTCTGCCGATGGCGATCCGCCCGGTGGCCTGTTCCACGCGCTGCTGGCTCTGGGTGGATCGTGGTGGAAAAAAAGGGAGTGGGATCCGGTGGGATCGGTGGGATTCTCTCTGAAGTGAGGGTGGGAGAGGAGTGGGATTTCCGGTGGGATCTGGAGTGGGATTCCCACTGGGATTGGCTCGATGGAATGGGGCCCGATTGTGGAACATCCCTGCCGCCGCGCCTCGCAAGGAGAGATGAGCGCAAGTGCGTCCCGTGACTGCCCGCAGTGAGCCAAGTTCGCAGCGTCAGCCCGGCGCGTGGGGAAACGCGCCCTACACCCGCGGGCCACGTCGGTTCTGGCTGTCGCGAGGGTAATGAGATCGTCGGAGTTCATGCGGGGAAGTATGGCATGACACGGCGCAAAAGGTGCATGGCTCCATTGGTTCCATTGGCTCCATTGCGGAAAATTCACTCGATGCGCCTCAATTGGATTCACTGGCTGCGTACCCGGCGGGCAGCGGGGGCTCGGTTCACCGATTGCCGGGGTCGTGGTCGCTCGCAAAGCTCGCTCGACCCGGGGCTAATCTCTGTTGTCCCTTCGGGACACACTGCGAGCGGCGCTCTCGCCAGCGGCCCATGACGGTGGAGTGCGACGTGCTACTTCACTTTCCCCAATTGCGTGAGGTAGGCGAAGAGGTCGCGGACGTCTTCGGGGGAGAGGTTGTCGGTGAGACCCGCGGGCATGAGCGAGCCGATGAATTCGCGTTTCGCGATATCCGCCTGGGCGACGACGTGCTCGGCGCCGGTGGGGTCGCGCAGGGTGATCTCGTTGTCGTTGCCGGCGACGATGACGCCGATGAGTTCCTCGCCTTTTTTCGTGGTGATGCGGAAGGTCTCGAAGCTCTCCTTGATCTCGCGCTGGGGCTCGAGCACGGCGCCGATGATGAAGTCGAGCGGCTGGGCGCTGCCGATGGCGTCGAGGGCGGGACCGATCTTGCCGCCCTGGTTGCCGACTTGATGGCAGGTGAGGCAGGCGAGTTCCGGGCGATGAAAGACTTCGTCGCCGTGCTTCGCGTTGCCGTTCTTCGTCACGTCCGCGGCCATGCTGCCGAGGATGTAGGGTGAGGCGCGCACGCGGCCGTAGATGGGCACGATGGGCGTGCCCATTTGCTGGGCGACTTTCTTGGCGGGCGCGGGCTTGGGCTTCGGCTTGTCGAGCGTCTTGAGGAGCGCGTACCACGCGGGTTTCCAATCGGGCGCGCCTTTGGCGAGGACCGGCTCCCATTGGGGCTTGAGCGCGGCGGTGGCGGCGGTGAGGGCGGTGTCGATGAACTTGTCGCGCGGCTGTGAGGCGGCGCTGAAGACGACGACCATGGATTCCGGGCGCGGGATGTTTCCGGCGGCGACGATGGCGGCGAGGCGGACGCGTGGATCTTCATCGAGCGCGAGGTCGGCGAGCTTTTCCACGGCGTCGAAATTCGGCGGCAGACGATCGACCCAACGGCCGAGAGTGCCGGCGGCGTAGGCGCGTAGTTCCGGGGTCTTCGCGTTGAGCACGCGGCCGAGCAGCGTCGGTTCCGGCGAGTCCTGCCATTCGCACACGCCCAGTCCCTCGTAGAGGATGTGATCGGTGGAGGGCATGGCGGGTTCGAGACGGGGCCACCACTCGCGCAATTCGGCCATGACCTTGTCCTTCGGCAAACCACCGAGCTCCCGCTTGCTCTGCTCGCGCACGTATTTTTCCGGCGAGCGCAGGTTTTCCAGCAATTGCGCGATGGAGGCACCGGCGATGGGCGGCGGCTCGACGAGCGGGCGGCCGGTGTAACTCACGCGCCAGATGCGGCCGTGCTGCTTGTCGCGATCGGGATGGCGGAAGCTCGCCTGGTAGTGGCCGATGATGGGATTGTACCAGTCGCAGATGTAGAGCGCGCCGTCCGGGCCGAGCTTGACGTCGACGGGGCGGAAACTGCCGTGCGAGCTTTGCACCAGCGGCGGCAGCTTGGGATCGTCGCTGATCTTGAAGCCGGAGCCGTCCTGGTCGACGTGGAGCGTCCAGACGGCGTTGTTGATGTAGCCACCGGTGACGATGGAGCCCTGCCACTCGTCGGGAAATTGCGAGCTTTCGAGGAGTTCCGGGTTGCTGGTTTTGCGTCCGCGGCCTTCGGCCCAAATTGTTTCGCGGCGTCCGCCCTGGAAGCCGCGGATCATTTCCGGCAGTGCGTAATACATGTTGCCGCTGTTGCCCGCGGAGATGAGCGGCTGGCCCCAATGGGTGTAGGTCCAGCCCCAAGGATTCTGCGGATCGGCCGAGCCGCCGAAGAAGGCATCGAGGCGTTGCTCGGATGGGCGATAACGCCAGAGGCCGGCTTCATCGAGACCGACAATGCCGTAGGGCGTCTCCACGCGCGCGTGGGCGTGCAGGCCCTGGCTGAACATCAGTTCGCCGCCGGGCGACCAGCGGAAGGAATTGATGTTTTGATGATTATCCCCGGTGCCGAAGCCGCGCAGGACGACCTCGCGCTTGTCGGCGACGCCGTCGCCATCGGTGTCGGTGAGTTTCCAGAGTTTCGGGCCTTCGCCGACGTAGCAGGCGCTGGGGGAGTGCTTGGTGCTTAGTTCTGAGTTCTTAGTGGGATCAGACGTCGCGCCATCTTTACTAGGCACTGAGGACTGAGTACTAAGCACTTCTTCCGAAACAGGCGCGATTTCCAAGCCGGTGGGAATCATCAATCCGTCGGCGAAGGTGGTTACCTTGTCGGCGTAGCCGCCGTGCTTGGTGTCCTCGAGGATGAGCACTTTGTCGTTCGGCGCCGTGCCGGGGACGAGTTGAGGATAGGTGACGCTTTGGATCACCCACAAGCGGCCACGGGCGTCCCAGCGCATCTGGATGGGCTTGGCGACGCCATCGCGCTCGGAGGCCCAGAGGTGGATTTCGAAACCGGGCGGGAGTTTGAAGGAGGCGAGTTCGGCCTCCGGGGAATCGCGATCGGGCTCCGCCGCGAAGGTGGGAGGGATGGCCACGAAAAGGCACAAAAGACACAAAAGGGGCAGGTGTCGTTGGCGCGTATCGGCAGACTGTTCGCCGGATTCCGAGTTCGTCATGGGGAAGATTTTTTTGTGCATCTTGTGCCTCTTTGTGGCCATTCAATTCACTTCAGCTTGGCGGCCAGCGCGTCGATTTCCTTTTCCTTGGCTTCGATGAGCGGGAGGAATTCCTCGCGCTCGGCGGGGAACCAGCGCTTGGAAGGATCGCGCCAGTCGCGGCTGCTCGGTTGATTGGTGCGGTCGCCGGCGAGGAAAGCCCAGTTCTGCACGCGCCAGTAGTCGAACCAGAGCTTGTTCTTAGCGACGATGAGCTGGCGAAGGCGGTTGTCTGCCGCCATTTTGTCTTCTTCTCCGGCTTTGTAACTACCGGCATTCAGAACTTTCACGCGTTGGATTGCTCTCACCAATTCGTACGCAACAGCAGAATGAGCATCCTCGTTAAGATGAATACCGTCTCGCATCATCGGCCCGTCGATGATGTAGCTTTCGACGAAGCTGCGATAAGGCATGACGAAAAGGATCGATTGAGCGTTGGTAAACTGTTCGATTGCCGCTCCATACGGTGATTTAGCGTCGCAATTGGGAGAGACGATCACTACGCGCCTCTTGCCGCCATTGCGGAGGCGCTCCAAAAGTTTTTCATACGCTGCGATGAACTCCGGCAGCTTTTCTTTCCCATCGAGACTCTCCATCTGGCCGAACTGGCAGATGACGACGGTGGCGCCGATCTTGTCGAGTTGCTCTTCCCATGTGGGAAAGTTCAGGTCGCGGCGTTGTTCGTAGACGGTGTCGCCTTCCCACGCGAGGCTGCGGAAGCGCAGATGATAGTCGGGCAGAGCGCGGGTGAGGAGGAGTTCGAGGTAGCCGTATTCGCTGGCCACGACCATGTCCTCACCGCCGACCAGGGCGATGACATCGTTCTTTTTGAAAAAGGGCTCGGCGGCGTGCGCGGAGCCGAGGAGAAAGGCGACGAAGAGGCAGAGCAGGGGGAGGCGCATGGGCGGGAAGTTATCGCCGGGGACAATCCGCGAGGCGAGGAAAACGTAGGAGGGTTCCGATGTGGAGTAGTGATTCGGTATGAAATCGAGCGGCTGCCGATGCGCCGCTGGCGACTTAATGAATCAGGAAAGCAGGAAAGCAGGAAAAGGAGAGTGGGCGGAGGCGGTTCGAATGCGGTTCCTGATTCCTTGGCGATGGCCCTTGCGAAATTGGGTCACGGCCGATCACGGCGAACCGGTGCGGTCAATGCCCGCCGCAGCCACCGCCTCCACAACTGCCCCCGCCGCAACTGCTGCCGCCGCCACAGCCTCCGTGGCCTCCGCCGCAACCGTGCCCTCCGCCATGGCCGCCGTCTCCGCCGCCATGCCCGTGGCCGTGGCCGGAGTCGCCTCCACAACTGGAACCGCTACAGCCGCTGCCGCTACTACCGCCTCCACCTTTGCCGCCTTTTTTTGACGCGACGATGGCGAGGGCGATCAAGATCATGGCCCCGAAAAGGATCCAAGGCCCGGCGCCGCTGTCATTGCTGGAGGCCAGGATGATCGGGATGGCGGCGAGGCCGATGGCCGCAAAGGCGGCGCGACGGCGCGGGAAGCGCGGTTTGCGGATGATCCACGCGTCGCTGAGGCAGATGCGCTGGTAATGGCGCTGGCCGCCGAAGCGGATGGCGACGGGCGGCCAGATGTCGGCGGGTGGGCGGTGGCCGAAGAAGTGCGCGTAGCTGTCGAGGGTGCGCTCGTACCAGTTGGCGAATTTCGTGTCCTCGGCGGGGCCGCCTTTGCTCGGGCCGTGGTGGAAGGGCT
>NZ_JBDUCX010000338.1:0-5715 GCF_040003245.1 Chthoniobacter sp. | reverse complement strand
AGCGGCGAAGGGAGCGTGGGTGTTGCGCGATCGAGGCTCTCGGCGGAGGGCGCGCTCGGGGCGGGCGGCGACGCGCTGGCGGTGACCGCCGGAGCAGGTGGTGCGCCGACGGGAGCGGCGCCCGATGCGGACGGAACGACAGACGTGATGCAGAGCGTGGCGTTGGGCGACGCGTCGGGTGCGGCGGTTCGGGGCATTGAGCAATTCAGGCTCGACGCCGCGAAAAACCAGAGGCCGCCCTGGAGTACGTTGCGAAGGGGCATCACTTGCTTGCCGGAATCTATCATCGCAGCCCATATACGATCCGAACGATGCGCACCGCTCGGCCGCGATCCGCTCCCAAACGCACCGTTCTCCTGCTGGCGCCATGTTAGCTCCCGGCGGTGAGCTTTGACGACGAGGGCCACAGGCTCAAGACGTTGCTGGACCTACGGATACACCGAGTCGATGCCGCACGTGCAAGAAAAATCTGCTTCCCTGTTGTTTCTCCTCGCTGTACGGTGCGTGCCGTACACCCTCAGCACCAAGGATTGCAGCACATTGTCACACAGCGGATCGAAGGATGTCGATTGGTCCAGCGTTCTCGCTTGGCTCAAGGAGGATGTCAGAGACGACTTCTTCCCAGATCCCGTTCGCTATCTCGACATTTTTGAGGGATCGGAAGCGTATCTTTCACAAAATCCGCAACAACTTGACCAGTTTAACAGGACACCTTTCCAGCGATTGAAGGTGCCCAAACAGAACTTCTTAACTCGTGATGCCGTTCTACTTCCGATAGATTTTCGGATTCCATACATGGCGACGCTTTTTGAGCTGTTCCCAGTACTGGCTCCGACCATGAGCAAGCAGTGCTATTCCTATAACCAATCTCACGTCTCGCCGCACAAACCACGCGAGTACCCATTCCCAATTATCAAGACCCTCGATGCTTGGTCCGACTTCGAAAACAACTGTCGAATGGCTACATTTGGCGAATATGTCAACGCAGGCAAGTGGGTGGTCGTCGCAGACCTTGCAAACTATTACGAACATATAACAGTTAACGATCTTATTCGAGCACTGGTCGACTTATTACCTAGCTCGTCTTCGACTGAGTTTGCACCGTGCCTTGAATCGCTCAGGAAGATGCTGCTTTGGTGCTCGGGCACTGGAAGCGGTAGTGGCATACCTCAAAACTACGACCCCAGTTCGTTCATGGGCAGCTTACTCTTGACCGCCGTGGATCGAGAGATGTCAAATATCCCCGGGATTTTTTTCGCCCGGTATGTCGATGACATGCGAATTGTGGCCGATTCGCGTGGTGACGCGCTTGACGCATTGCATCGACTTCAGACGATATGCAAGCTCCGTGGATTTTTCCTAAACTCTGCTAAATCGAAGCTTCTTGAACCGGGCACTGACGAGTACGGGGCATTCTTTGCAGCCGACCACGAGAAGCGCTTGCAAGAGATCGAGACCGTTCTCGACACAGAACACGTGGCCACTATACAAAAGATAATACCGGGTATTGTTCGGGGGATGAAGGAGTCCAATAAAGACGGCAACGACCGCATGGCTCGAGCTTACGCGGGTCGATTGCTCGAAGCTGGCTCTTTCAAAGAAATGCGGGAGCGGTGTTTTTCGCCGCTTCGCGAGTTTGCGTTGCAACAATTTCTGCAAAGCCCCGGCGGGGCAGACAAGTGGTGTCGATTCTTGTCGGCAGATGTCAATGAAGACGTTCAACGCGAACTCTGCAAGATGCTATCCAGCCATGATCACAATCGCTACGAATGGGTAAACATGCATGCCGTAATTACATTGTCGCGCATCGAAAACAACGTCTTACCAACAACAATTGACGCTTTGCGCCGGTTTGCATTTAACAGTCACTCCCCAGCGCCTGTTCGATGCTGGGCCACAGTTGCACTTGGCAAGTACTGCGACAACGTGGACCGACGAAGCATCATTTCCGAATTCTTTGGCACGGATGCCCCTTTCATGCTCCGGCGAGCGGCAGTCATCGCGACCCAGGAACTGCCTGCGTCGAGTCGCGACTCGGACTGGAGACGAGCTAGTGATGGGGATCGCAGCGTCCAGACATTGACGAACTTTCTCATGTCGAGGAAGCAACCTTTATATGACGTCTACTCTCCACAAGTGCGAATTGGAGTCACCGAGCCAAAAGACCCCATAGCGAACGAGGAAGTGGAATCAGGATATGGTCTGATCGATGGGAGTCCCAGACGGTTCCGCAGGGCCCATCGAAAAGACACCGGCTACGACGATTGAGTTATGCGCATTATGCCCGCGTCCGAGTACATAGTCCGACGACAGTTGCATCTTTATCGTTTATACTTGAGAACGATGATCACCCAAATCGAATGCCCGACGCTTAAATCGCTGGAGACAACTCATGAGTAACACGACTATCGAAACCGAGCACGCTACAGTCTGCACCCTTCTGAGCCTACGCGCAAAGTCGTGGTGGCGAACATCACTATCGCTTAAGGGCCTAAGTTTCGTCGTTGTGGCAGTCTCCTTGGTGCCCAATTTTCCGGCGGTACCCGTTCCATTCGTCGTTGTCGCCATTGCCATACTCGCCGAGTTAGCTAGTCAAAAAATGGAGATCATCAAGGGCGATGCTGAAATGGTCAGACGAAGCGTCGATTGGCTCGAATCGCTTGGCTGGCCCGTATCCAATCGAGATTATCCCGATATGCTGGTTCGCTATGATGACATACTCAAAGAAGCCTCTATGCTGGCAGCCACTGCCGAGCCATACTTTGCGAGTTTGGAGGTGCCCAGCTCAAAGCGACTGCTCGAAAACGTGATGGAATCAGCTTGGTGGAGCAAGCACCTCTGCCAGCGCATGGTCCGCTACTGTCAAATATTCGCCGCGTTTGCGATCGGAGGATCTTTTATACTGTTGACAATTGCTCTCATAGGTGTTGATTCTAACAAAGTGCGGGTTGGCGTAGCGCGTGTGGTTGCGTCCTTGCTAACGCTCGTTCTGTCGTTCGGTCTTGTGAATTTGATTCGGGGCTATTCCAGGTTCGCGCGCAAGGCAGAAGATGTCGAAGTAAAAGCAGAAGTGCTCTTGAATTCTGGTTGCGGCGAGATCGACGCCATCAAACTGATGCAGGCTTATCATCTCGCTCGTGCCGGCGCGCCTATAATTCCAGATTCTGTGTGGAGACGGATGCGACCGGCGCTCAACGAGCTGTGGAAGAAAAAGCGACGACTAAGACCCGAATCTTCATAGCCGGGTCGAGCACTTGCGATGGGCGTGTGGAATGCGTCCGGCGAGCCGCCGCGTCACGCAGCGCTCGGGCTGTCTGGATTTATGCGATTTGGAACGACCGCCAACACGATGGGAAACAAGAGAGTAGCGGTTGTGCCCTCTTAGTGCTGCATCATACGAAGCGGGCCCTTATCAGCATAGTTGCATGCCAGGTCCTGTCAGCTTTAATATGAACAGACGATGACGAGGCAACCCTCGAGGCAGTGCTTTCAGTCGCCCAAACCGGTGGTCTCTTCGCACCACTCGTTGCGAAAATCAAAATGCTCTTCGACACAGCCTTGGTCCAGCTGTCGCCCACATTCGACGCGATGTATTGCGTTGGGACTAGCCTCGATCCCGCCGGAGTGGCTGCTAAAAGCAAGTCTGTTGACGGCTCTCTGTCTCTATAAGTGACAGGCCAGCACCCGACTAATCGCACACCTGATCTGATCCTCCCCCGGTTCGGTGGACAGTCTCACTATGCAGCAATTGCCGCCGTCTGTGATCTCAATTCAAACTCAATCGGACTGACGTAGCCGAGGTGCGAGTGCCGCCGCTCGGTGTTGTAGAATCTCTCGATGTAGTCGCCGATCGACGCGACGGCCGCGGTCCGCGTCGCGTAGCGCTCGTGATCGACCAGCTCGCCCTTCAGGCTGGCAAAGAAGCTCTCGGCGACGGCGTTGTCCCAGCAATCTCCGGTGCGGCTCATGCTGGCGGTGATGCCGCGATCACGCAAGGCTTTGCGGTAATCCTCGCTCGCGTAGGGGCTTCCACGGTCCGAGTGGTGCATCAGGCCGGTTCGTGGTCGACGGGCGCGGAGAGCTTGATACAGAGCGTCAAGGGCGAGGAAACGGTCGTTGGTGTTGCTGGTGGCCCAGCCGACGACGCGGCGCGAGAACAGGTCGATCATCGCCGCGAGGTAGAGCCACCCCTCGGCGGTGAAGATGTACGTCACGTCGGTCACCCAGACCTTGTTCGGGGCTTCTTGAACGAAGTTTCTCTCGAGCAGGTTGGGTGCGATCGGGCCGTCATGGTTCGAGTCGGTGGTGCGACGAAATCGACGTTTTCGCTGTGCCGCGAGGCCTTTTTCGCGCATCAAACGCGCAACGCGCTTCTTGCCGACGCGCCGTCCCTTCGCGCGCAGACCGGCGTGGACACGAGGGCTCCCATAGGTGCTACGGCTACGACGGTGAATGGCCACGATCTCCACGCCGAGCTGCTCGTCGGCCCTGGCCCTCGCCGACGCGGGGCGCCCCTTCCACGCGTAATAGCCGCTCCGCGAGACGTCCAGCGCCGCGCACAGGACGGCGAGGGGGTACTTGGCCTTCTCCGCGTCGATGAGCTCGAACCTCACCGGCTCTCCCTCGCGAAGAAGGCCGCCGCTTTTTTCAGGATTTCTCGCTCCATTTCAAGCCGCTTGTTCTCCCGCCGAAGCCGTACCAGCTCCTCGCGCTCCGCCGTCGTCAGCGCGCCCGGCGGCCCCTTGCCGGCGTCGATCGCCGCGAGCTTGGTCCAGTTCCGCAGCGCCGTCTCCGGCAGGTCCAGGGCCTTCGCGACCTCGCCGATGCTGCGATCCCCGACGTGGACCAAGCGCACCGCTTCGGCCTTGTACTCGGGCGTGAACGACCTTCGTTTCCTTCGTGCCATCGACAACTCCTGGCGCATTATCGCCATACTCGGGGTGTCCATGGAAGCGGGGGATGATCAATCGGCGTTGCGTATAATCTTGTTCGGATAGCAACATTGCTCTCGGAGGCGGCATGAAGCCGCCGCAGCGGGACCGGGTAACGCGGCCGTCAACACCCGCCTGGCGGACCGAGGGCGCCGGAACGTTTACCAGGAGCAATGCCTGGATGACTTTCTCGGTCGCGCCCATGGAGCCGCCACTCGCGGAGATAGGTTGGCGACCGGATCCCGACGGAAATCTCGGGTCGCGCAGGTTTGGGTTGCCAGGTTTTTCAGCAGTTTGCTCGACTACCGCGGGCACCAGCCGGCCAGAATCCTCCACCGCGCGCGTGGGCAATCCCAAATTCGCTCCCCGGCGATACCCCCGGCAGGTTCTGAGCAAGAATCTAGCTACCGCTGCCCCAATGCTGCACGCCCGCCAAAAAAGTGCTTTCTCGCGGCCCACCTTTCTCGTAGCCTCCCGTGCACATGCGCAAGTCAAAGCCCACCGGAGAACCTCAAGTGACTGAAGATTCAAAAGAAAACGCCGCCTCCGCCCCGAAGCCCTACCTCCCCGGCGCCGATCCCTTGGCGGTCGCGCCCCCGGCCGTCGCCGGCACCGCCGCCGCCCTCGCCGCCTTCGTTCCGGTCGCTGCAACCTACGATGCCGTCCTCGCCAAGGGCCTCGTCGAGGCCTATCGCCCGCGCCTCGCGGCGATCCCATCCGACCGGATCATCACGCCGCGCCTCGACGTGGACGCAGCGGCCCGCGCCCTCCTCTCCGTTCACGC
>NZ_JBDUCX010000125.1:0-19330 GCF_040003245.1 Chthoniobacter sp. | reverse complement strand
CGACCGCAGCGGCGCGTAGTGCGGAAGCGAAGGTGCGAGTATTTTCTCAAAGGCCGCGTGCAGCGCGAAGTAGGCCGTGGCCGCTCCTATGCCGACGAGCAGTCCCCAGCCGACGAGCGACGAGCGATGCGAGGACGCCCACAGATTCCAGAGCAAATAAGCGAGCGCCATCATGAAGACCGCCCCGAGCAGCAGCACGCCGAGGCCGCTCGCGGCGTTCACGCCGAAGAGTCCGCCGACAGCCCAAGTGAGCGCGACCGCCGTGCCGAGCGTGCCGGCGAGGATGAGCGGATGTGCGCCTGGCCGCTCCGAGGGCACCCACGCCGATTTGCTCACGCTCACGATGCTGCCCGAGGAGAGAAACGCGTGCGCCTTGTAAAGCGAGTGCGCGACGATGTGCAGCACGGCAAGCGCGAAGGCACCGAGGCCGCATTGCAGCATCATGAATCCCATCTGCGCGATGGTCGAATAGGCGAGCGAGCGCTTCACGCTGGTCTGCGTGAGCATCACCACCGAGGCGAAGAGCGCGGTGAACGCACCGACGAGCGCGAGGGCATTGAGAGCGGCGGGCGAACCCGCCACGATCGGGCTGAGCCGCACGATGAGGAAGCCGCCGGCATTGATGATGCCCGCGTGCATCAGCGCCGAAACGGGCGTCGGCGTTTCCATCGTATCCGGCAGCCAACTGTGGAAAGGGAACTGAGCGGACTTCAGCAGCGCGCCCGCAACGAGCAGCACGCTCGCCCAGCCGAGGCAGCCCGCGTGCGCACCGCCGTGGGCGCGCAGCGCGTCCGCCGCCGCGAACATTTCCGAGAATTGCCAGGTGCCGAAACATTTCCAGGTGAGCACGAGTGCGCCCGCCATGCACGCATCGCCGAGGCGGCTGATGAGGAACTTCTTCCGCGCTGCGAGAATCGCCGCGGGCCGGTCGCTGAAAAAAATCAGCAGTTTGTGCAGGCTCATGCTCGCCGCCAGCCAAGCGAGTGTGAAGAGCAGCAGATTTCCCGAAAGGATGGCCGTGAGCACGGAGCCGATGGTCACCGAGAGCCATTTCGCGAACCGCCCTTGTTGTGCGTCGCCGTCGAGGTAATTGCATGAATAGCGCGTGACGACTGCGCCAAGAAAGGACACCAGCACCACCATGACCGCAGAGAGCGGATCGAGAAATAGATCAAGCCGGAGTGCGCCGAGGTTCAGCGCGTGCGCCGCTGCTGGCCGCCACATGAGCGTGCCGAGCGCACTGATGACTGCGAGAGCAAATGCTACCAGCGCCAACGTCGCGATCCCGTGAGCGAACCGCTTCCCGAGCGCATTCGCCGTCCGCGCCGGGATCAGCACCGGGGCGAGCAGCAGCAGTGGCGCGAGAGCGGCAAGCGCCGGGATGGCCTGAGCGATTGCGGAGTCGGAGATCGGTGAGTTCGTCATTAAAAACAAATACCAGCGACGTGGGGCTTCGTTCCAATATACCTTTTGTGTGCTTTCGTTCTGTTTGCTAAAAGCATTCCCATGTCGTTTCTGAACTACCATCACCTCCGGTATTTTCGCGCCATCGCCAATGAGGGCAGCCTCACGCGGGCGGCTGAGCGGTTGAATATTTCCCAGTCGGCCATCAGCATTCAGCTCCGCAGCCTTGAAGAGAGCCTCGGCCAGCCGCTCTTTCACCGGCAGAATAAATCGCTCGTCCTGACCGAAGCCGGCGGCATTGCCCTGGATTACGCGGAGTCTATCTTTCGCGCCGGAGAGGAGATGGCCGCAGTCTTGAAAAATGAGGTGTCGGGACGTCGGCGCGTATTGAGAATCGGGGCCGTGGCAACCCTCTCACGCAATTTTCAAATCGCGCTCCTGCGACCGCTTATCGGACGTGCGGATATCGAACTGGTGCTCTACTCTGGCAACCTCCGCGACCTGCTGGCCCAACTGCGCGCCCACACGCTTGATGTCGTGCTCTCTAATCTGCCCGTGCGCCGGGACGCCGACACCGACTGGCACAGCCATCTGCTCGACGAACAGCCTGTGAGTCTCGTGGGCAAGCGTACGCGGCAGCGAAACAAGTTCCGCTTTCCCGAAGATCTCCGCACCACGCCCGTCCTGCTGCCGAGCCTTGACAGTAACATCCGTTCAGGATTTGACCTCATTCTCGAACGCTCCGGTATCCGACCCGTCATCGCCGCGGAAGTCGATGACATGGCGATGCTGCGCCTGCTCGCCTGCGAAGGCGCAGGGCTCGCGCTAGTGCCACCCGTCGTCGTGCGCGGTGAACTCGACTCTGGTCTGTTGGTCGAGCGCCACCGTATCACCGATCTTCGCGAGAGTTTTTACGCCATTACACCAAGCCGACGTTTTCCAAATCCCGTGCTGCGCGAGCTGCTCCACACAAAATTTGCAACGCATCCCGTGAGAGGCGGGTCAAAAAGAAAGCCAAGCGGCTAGGCACCCCACAGTCGCGCCCGGCGGTGATTTCCTCGAGGGTGTGGGGAGGAAGCGGGCGGAGCAGGCGACCCGGTGCCGAAACTGAACCCCAAGCCGCCAGGAATGGTATGAGGGCCGCTTCATGAAGCCCGCGTGCTGGCGAAAATACTTCAGCCACGCGCTCATCAGCGCGGCCTCCAGGCTGTTCTCCGTCGCCGCATCCTATTCCGCAATCGTGCGGCCCCAGTAGAAACTGATATGGCCCGCGGCGCGGGCCTTGGAGCGTTTGAGAAATTCGTCCATCTCCTCGATGCCGAACGCGGGCGGGAAGGTCCCCTCGATCACCAGCGGCTTGCCGATCACATACACGGCCAGCGCGGCCAGCGCTTTGTCCACTTCGCCTGTTTTCGGATAAAGGTGGGATGCTCACGAAATCCTACGCACAACTCACTTCCGGCGAATAGAGGATCGGCTTCGCTCCCGGCCACACGTGCGCCGACGGGATCGCGCCGACGGTGATCAAATCCCCGTGATCCTCCATGCGGCCGGCCAGACTGTGATGCACGCACAAATCCACGTTGTCCCGCGGTAGGCAGCGCTCACGGCTTCCGAACCGGCATCTTCCTCCATTCCACCGTCGAGCCGTCATTCGGGTTCACACTCGGATCATTGGTACCGACGTAGTTGCCCTGCGGGTTCACCCAATAATACTCGTAGGTCGTCGGCAGCTCGACCGGGGCGCGCCCGTCATACGGGTTCACGTAGGTCCGAACCGCGCCGAGGTTCTCGCGAAACTCGGCGTTCTGGCGGTCGACCGATGCATTGCGCTGATCGGTGACGCCCTGCCAGTTCTTCTGCGACCATTCGCGATACCTCGCCGCCGCCTCGCCATAGGCGGTGGAGTTCCGCAGATTCTGTTGCATGATGCCCCGCGCGCCAAACGCGGCGCCGCTGGTGGCAGCCACCTGCTGCGCCACCAGGGGCAGCCATGTCGAATAGCCGGGCCACTGGGACGACCGCGACAGCGCCGCAGTCATCGCCATCACGGAGGCGCCATAGGACAGCGCCACGTGCACGATGGCCACGCCCTGGCACGGCACGCCGTTGACGCTGTAGCGCACCTCGAACGCATACGCGTGCTGGAAGCCCGCGATCGGCCGCGCCGGCTGCGCCTCGCTGAGCTGAAGGTTCTCCACGCGCATCGCGGATAGATTCTGGTAGGCGTATTGGCCCGGTGAGGCATTGGGAGGCAAGCCGGCGTTGCCGACCATGACCGTGAGCGCCTTGCTGTCCGGCGCCACCAGGGTCAGCGCAAACTGGCCACTCTCTCCGACACGCCAGCCCTGTGGCAGTGCATAGGAAAAATACGGCGTCGACATGATCGCCAGTGCCTGGGCCGGACGCGCGACCGTCGCCGGTTGGACGAAAGTCGTGCCTTTCGGGGCCGACTGCGCCCGGGCATCCGGAAGCGTCGTGCACCCGATGAGCGCAGCGAGCATTATCACTGCGAGGAACTTGCTGTTCACCGAGCCCCGCCGGAAACGGGTCGGGCATCGAGCGGTGCTTGGGAGTGAGTAGGGCGAAGCAGGCTTCAACGAACCATGGATGCCGCTCCGCAGGGCCGGTTTCTGGAGCTGATGTTCGATCGGCGAGTGTTTCATGGGCTCTTTTCGCTGTTTGCGAGGATGCCGTTCCGTTCCGCATGGCCAAGCAGATTTTTTGGGCAGCGGCTCTTCCAATGTCTTGCGGCTGTGCTGGCCGTTGGCCTCAACCGGACTGCAAGGAATTCGCTTTTCAGCGCACCGTGCCGAATAGGAGATCAGCAGAGCGGAATTTATGGCTTTGGATGCGGCTTCCGTGCCGAAGTGTGTTTCCCTGCGGAGATACGCGTCGCAGTAGGAGCAGTTTTTGTAGAAGCTCGTCATCGTGCTCATCGACCTTCAAAGGCTGCCTCACCAAGTCGCCCAAGTGCGGGCCTGGATTGGGTTGTGCGAGGGCGTGTGGCGTGTGTTTCAAGTTCCTTGGCCTAGCGCCGAAATGCTAAACTGAGCCGGTCGCTCCAACCGCCGCAACTCCGCGACCAAGCATGAGAGTCAGGCAGTCCATTAAGCGACTCGACAGGCTTCTTCACTGCGGCGTGGTTGCAATTGCGACCGCTTCGAGCACCGCAGTCAAAACTTTGTCTCCCATAGGAGACGCAAGACCGGGAAAATTGTTCCGGAACGGCACGCGCCCCGACCGCGGGCCACGAAAATCCGCTTTCTGTTGATATATGTTCTAGTGAACACTTTCGGCGTGAATCGCCAAAACCTACGCCGTTATGTCCGCTGGGCTGAAAAGATAGCAGCCGCCCAGCGACAACTCGCCGATGAACTCGCCGACGAAGCGCGCAAGGCGGAGGCATCGCCAGATCCCCTAGGGCTCTACATTTTCACGGCGCGGTCGCGCTATCGGGTCACGTCAGACGGGGACAAAAGCAAAAGCGGCAAGAGAACCCAGCTAGAGCTTGAGTCGAGCTACCGCGAAGCCACGAAACTGGGATTCGACGGGGCGTTCAAGATGTGGCTCTACCTCATGCGGATCGGCAGGCTGACGAGTCCGCTGCCGGCGACGAAGAAAAGGGTGATGCCGATCGCCCAATGTAGTATGGAGCCCCCATGGCTGACGACCCGCGCATGCGGCCTCTGCTCGGCAGCCAACATTCGGTCACTGATCCGCCAGACGCGCACAGTGCAGCGCGGGATGTTTCTACGATAAAAGTTTACATAAGATTTCGTAGTGGTTTCCCCTACGGGGTGTAGTTTACCTCCTGCCTTCCCCGCCCTCCAATCAACGACACTTTGCACGCTCGCGGGTTTTTGAGATGCGGTTCTGCGAGCGTTGCCGATGTGATCGTGAATTTACAAAGTCGGCAGTGCCACATTTGCGGCATTTCGGCTTCACGATTTTGACTTTTGGCTTATGGAGCGTTGGCTGGCTGGCAGTCGCAATTGCCGCATGGAGAGAGCCCTGGCGTTGCACAGTCTGCCGCTCCCGATTCCTGCAAGCCGCCAACGGCCTCCCACGGGCGAGGCAGCCCGATAAGCCGCGTCTTACGCCTCCCATCACGTCGAGGTTAACGGACCCGACGCATATTTGGAAGTAACTACCGGCTCAACGCACAGGCATCGGCCAAAGCTGCCCACGAAAAGACCCCGACCCCACGTGATGCACGGTCGGGGCATTCCGCAATGCGTTATTTGGATGCGAGCCATCGGCGGTTACTGTAAATACCGCAGATGGCCGACGAGACGCCTTACCTGTTCGCCCCGCCGTCCGCACCGCCGCCGCCCGGCCCCTCGACCTCCCGCGATACCGGCAACGGCTTGCCCAGCTCGCAGCGCAGGGCGTCTACATCGGCACGTCGTCCTGGAAGTATCCGGGCTGGTGCGGACTCGTCTACAGCGACCAGCGCTACATGACTCGGCAAAGATTTTCCCAGGCGAAGTTCGAGCGTGAATGCCTGGCCGAATACGCCGAGACGTTCTCCACGGTTTGCGTGGACGCCGGCTACTACCAGTTCCCGACGCCTGGCTACCTTGCCGGCCTGTGCGAGCAGGTGCCGGAGAGATTCAAGTTTGCCTTCAAGGTAACGGACGAAATCACGATCAAGAACTTCCCCGGCTTGCCGCGCTTCGGCGCGAGGAAGGGGATGGCGAACACCAACTTTCTGACCGCGAACCCGCCGTGCCGATTGCATCGAGGCGGCACGGCTCATCCTGCTCACGGCAGTGGAAGGCCATCCGCAGGACACCGCTATGCAATACAACCTGGCGTGCTACGAATGTCTGCTTGGGGATTTGGCCGTTGCGAAGGCGCGGCTCCGACATGCGTTCAAGCTGGATGCGAAGCTCCGCGGGTGCGCGCTGGATGACGAAGACCTGAAGGCGATTTGGGATTCATTTGGCGAATAATTCGCCCCAGTTCGGGTCCGGGTGAAACTTCGCTTTCTTACGTAGTCGGGGAGACGAAGGCGGATTTTTTCCGCGAGGAGCAGAAGGCGTTGAAGCCGTTTCAGCCCGGGTTGTTCGACGATCTCAGTTCGACGGCTGGAGAGCAGGCCCGCAGCGTGGCGATGACATTCAGATGCGTTTTGCTCATAAGGTGCCCACGCGCACGTCGTCGATCCAAACTGTCTTCGCCTGACCGACAAGAAAGACGAGCCGCGACTTTGCCGCATCCAACACTGTGCCCTTCGCGGTGAGCTTCTGTGAATCGTTCGCGGTCACGGTCACGTCATTGCCTTTGAGCGTGACATCGATCTTGATCCATTCGCCGGGCTTCGCTTGCAACGGGGCGCTTGCCAGGCGTTCCGTGCGGTAAAATTTCGGATCAGCGAGCTGCTCCGCCATGGGCGGTGGGACTGTTTTGCCCTCTTTGGCGAGCGCGGCGCGTAGCTTGCCCTGCTCGATGTGCGACTGCGGCGTGCCACGATCCTGCGCGATGGTCAGCGTGTTGCCGTAGATCGACACGCGAAGCAGATGCGCGGAGCCGCCGAACGCGGACTCGCCGTCGATGAGCATGAGGCAGTTGCCCTGGTCATCGAGCTTCACTTTGTAGCTCAAGCTGAGATCTCGTCCCTCCAAAGGCGCGAAGACGGCCGGCCCGTGATCATCCTCTTTCGCGCAGACACCTTGCAGAGCGCCATCAACAACGCTCCACGAATTCGCGCGACCGCCGGTGGTCCAGCCCTGGGGCAACCCGGGGCCGGAGAAATCTTCGTCGATCAGTTCGCCCGCGAAGGCTGAGGTGCAGGCAAGAATGGGAATCAGAAGAAGGTGCATAAACTGCTGGGTATTGGCTTTTCACCGCTGCGGACGGAAGAGGGCCGAGCGTTGAGCGGTGTCGGGGAGTGAAGGGGGCGGTTCAAATTCACGGACGGAATAATAAATCTGCCGCACTAGCTGCCGCTTAAACAACTAAAACCAGCGACCGCCAACCTGCGCGCTCGGCGGCGGTTTCTTCGAGGGCGTGGGGAGGAAACGGGCGGATGCGCCGTTGCCGGTGGTGCGAGGATGAGTTTCATTGGGATGTCTTCTCCTGGCTCTCAATCCACGGACACACTTTTTCGGCCCACTTAGCGGCGTGCTCTTGCAAGCCAACGTCGCTGAAGTGAACGCCTTGGCCATTGGCTTCGCGCAGAGCGCCTTTCAAGGCATCGCTGTCTGGTCCTTCCAGGGCGGGGCCATCACGCCACAGCGACGCCTGCGCCTTGCGGATGTCCGGCGAGGCTTCATCACCAGGCACGTGGTAACTGACTTGCGCCACGAACCATGGCGCGTCCCACCCGATCTCACGCCGCGACTCGCGGATGACGCGCTCGAGATATTCGCGATAGAGATTGCCCGGCAGGGTGCGCGCCGCATCCTTCTGGTTGGCATCGCTTTCGCCTTGATGCCAGAGTACCGCGCGGAAGCCGTGGGGCCCAGCCTGCTTCATCCGGGCAACGAAGTTCGCAAATGCCTCTCCGTTGCTCTCCCAAGAGCCGTCTGGGAGTTGCGTCACTCGGCTCTCGATCGTCGGCGGATACGGGAATGTCGCGCCCTTTGGCAGCCACTCGCGCACGCTCGTTGCCCCGATGCCGCAGGCGATGAAACCGACGGGCACATTGAACCGCTGCACCACTGCATCCCCGAATGGCGGCATGAAACTGCCGCCCATTCCACTTGCGCCAGGCTGCGGATCATCGGCCAGCCGCCAGCGGTGCCCATCGAATGCCGCAACCCGCTTCGTCTGCGTGTTCTGCTTCGTCTCTCCGTGATTCGCCGAGTTCGACTGGCCCGCCACGACAAAGACTTCGCCGATGCCCACATGTTCGACCGTCGCATCGCCGACGATCTTCCCATCCTGCAAAGCACGGACTTGCAGACGATACCATCCGCCCGCCACCTCCTTGCTGGTACCTTCAAACGACTCGCCGGAAACACGCACGGCCAATTTCTGCCACGGGCCATCGCTCTTCTCCGTGAACATGCGCGTTTCAAATATCGCTTTCGCCACGCCGGCGTCCGCGAAGGTTCCACGAATACGCACTTCGCCCACGGTGCGCGACATGCGCTGAATGACCTGATAATCAAGCGGGGCGGTAAGGATGATCTCAGCCGCGTGCAACCCAGCCAGCGGCGCCAGCAGCAGGGCGGCGAGAAGGGTGAGGATGTGCTTCATGGGGTGCGTTTCAAATTCACGGATGGGATGATGAATCTGCCGCATCAGCCGCCGCTTAGGCGACTAAAACCGATGGCGGCAACCCGCGCGCCCGGCGGCGATTTCTTCGAGGGCGTAGTTGAGTAAGCGGGCGGAATCCGGCAGTGCCCCGACGCTCATCGACCCGCTCCCAAGGTTGCCTCACCGGGTCGCCAATAGTGTGCGCTTGGAGGGGCGGGCGAGGGCGGGCGAGGGCGAGCGGGGTCGATCTACTCGGCGCGGTTGCGGAGCGCGACGGAGTAGTAACAGAGAGAGAATCGGTTTCCCGTTCAAGTCAGCGTGCCGCATGGCGCGGCCAACGGATGCCGGTGGCCGGTGGCCGGTAGCGTGAGCAAGTGTGTCATGGCTGGGAGGGACGTGTTTTCGCGGACCAATCCGTGGAGATCGTGGTGTTGGCTCCGCGCAGTTCAATGCGGGCGATTTCCGGATCGGTGGCGCCGGGAAAGGCGACGCGCACATGGATCACGAGGTCGGTGATTGGGATTTCTACTTTCACGTCCTGCCAGTCTGCCGTGGCGGCGAGTTTGCAGGTGGCGATTTTGTCCCTACTGAAATCATCGTCCGTTTGCGTGCGCCACGAGATTTGGCCGGTCCCGCCGCCGGGACAACGCACCCGCAATGTGGCGGTGACCGGACCGGCGAGATTGAGACCGTTGCGAGTGATGAACGGCCGGGCGGCTTTGCCGTCGGGCAGGAGGTGCAGCGCGCCGTCGGCCACCTGGAGCGTGCAGTTGCGGCCGAGCCAGGCTTGGGTGTTCGCGGTTTCTCCACTGCTGGCCGCGGCCTTCTTCCGGGTGGTGGATTTCGCGCCGGTCAGTTTGACGTGCGTGTCGTAAAACATTTCATCCTGGGCGTTCTGCTCACGGGGTAGGGTCGGCGGCGGCAGCGTCGCGTTCCACGCCATGAGCTGCTTTTCCAAATCGGCCGCGACTTCCGGGAATTGCGTGAGGAGATTGTTTTTCGCCAACTCGGTTTGACCTTCCGGTCCATTGAGATCGAAGAGGAAGCGTTCGGTCGGGCCGAGCAGGATGAGTTTCCAGTGGTCGGAGCGGATGGCGGCCTGGGAGCGCCAGCGCCAGAACAAGGCAGCGTGGGGATGGTCTGTCTTCTCACCGAGCAGGAACGGAATGAGGTTCACGCCATCGAGCTTTTCATCGCGCGGCAACCCGGCGAGGGCCACCGCCGTGGCGGCGACGTCGAGATTGATGACCGGCGGCTCGTAGGATTTTCCGGCGGGCAATGTGCCAGGCCACGCCGCGAGAAAGGGCGTGCGGATGCCGCCATCGGTGAGCATGCCTTTTTCGCCGACGAGCGGGAGATTGAGCGAGCCATCCCACGCGCCCGCATGGAGCGGCGCGCCGTTGTCGCCGATGAAAAAGATGAGCGTGTTCTGATCGATGCCCTGCTCACGCAGCCGGGCACGAATCTTTCCGATGCCTTCGTCCATCGCAGCGATCATGGCGAGGGCCTGGCGTCGTTCCCTGGGCAGGTATTCCGGGGTTCGTGAAAACCATGGCTCGGGTGATTCGAGCGGCACGTGTGGCGTGAAATAGGCGAGGTAGAGAAAAAATGGATCGTGCGCATGGCGGTCGATGAACGAAAGGGCCGCGTCGGTCTGCCAGATGCAGCGAAAGCGTTTGTCGGTGAGCATCTGCGGGGCATTGGGCAACTTGTGGCCCTGTAGATCATGCGATGCCATGAAGTTGTTCATCGGGCCGGTGAAGTATTCGTCGAAGCCCTGCCCCCCCGGCAAAAAGGCGCGGGCGCCTGTTTCCGTATTCGCGATTTCCTCTTTGGCGGCGCCTCTGGCGGGTGGCGGTTCCAAATGCCACTTGCCGACCTGACACGAAACGTAACCCGCCGGTTTCAGCAGTTCGGCAATGGTTTGTTCCGCCAACGGTAACGGGCCTTTGGTGTTATCCTCCACGCCAAAGCGTTGCTGGTAGCGCCCCGTCATGACACCCGCACGGGAAGGCACGCATTGCGGCGCGCTGACGTATCCACGCACGAAGCGCACGCCATCCCGCGCCAGCGCATCGAGATTCGGCGTACGGATGTCCTTGTCCACGCCCTGAGCGCCGAGGTCGGCATACCCGTGGTCATCACTGTAGATCAGAATGATGTTTGGTTTGCGTGCGGCAGACGGGGGCGCCTCCGCGGTGTGCAGCGCGGCGAGCGGCGCCAGCAGCAGGGCGGCGAGGAGAGTGACGACGGGTTTCATGGGGTGCGTTTCAAAATCACGGACGGGATGATGAATCTGCCGGACCAGCCGCCGCTTAGGCGACAAAAACCGATGACCACCAGCCCGCGCGCCCGGCGGCGTTTTCTGTGAGGGCAGCGCTATTTGCGATGCCACTCGGAAGACGTGTGACCGGAAAGGTGCTCGGGAAGTTCCGCACGTAAATCGTTTTTGTAGAGGCCGATTTTCTCGAACGGGATGGACGCAAAGCCCGCAACCTTTTGGAAAACCGGTGCTGTCGAATCCATGCGGAAATCGAGCCGGGTCACGTCGGTAAAGCCGAGGTCGGCGAGCGGAAGCGCGGCGTTGTCGCGAAGGATGACAAACTTGAATTCTGCGGGCTTCCCGCGCAATTCGATTTCCTTTTCGGATCCAGTGGAGACGTTGCGTTCGACGATGCAGCCAGTGGGAAGTTCGGGTTGATTTTGCAGCAGCGTGGCGAGCGTGGGAAAGCGCTCGCGCCACGGCGACTCACCCGCCTTCACCGACGCGAGATCCTTGAGCAGACGCGGGTCCGTGTCGTAGTGCCGGCTTACGCCGCGCGCATCCACGCTGAAGCCGCGCGGGCATTCAACGGCGATGTTGTTGCGGAAAATATTGTCGTGCCCGCCGCCGAGCCCCGCGCCCGCGCTCATGCGAAACATGATGTTGCCCTCGATCGTGTCGCCGCTGTCGCCATCATCCAGATACACCCCGAGTGCGTGGCCGGTGTGGTGGATGAAATTGTGCCGCACCACGTTACCCTGGCTGGTCCAATTGTTGTTCGAATAAAAGCCGCCGAGGTCGTCGCTCTCGATGAGGAAATCGTGGATTTCGTTAAACTCGAAAAGGTTGTCGTTGCCGCCGTAAAGAACCGCCGCGTGAGGTGAGTCGTGAATGAGATTGTGCGTGACGATGCAGCCGCACCCATAGCCCGAGTCGTTAGCACCGACACCGATGCCGGGCGACCAGATTTTCTTCGCGAGCGCGTAGTGGTGAATGTAATTATTGTCCGCGACATGACCTGCCGGCGTGAGGCTCGCGCGGTCGCCGCCCCCGAGCAAAATGCCACCGTGGCCGAGCGCATACAGGTCACAGCTCTCGATGCGATGCTTCGCGCCGCCTTTCACGACCACGCCGTTTTTGCCGATGCCGGTAAGCGTGCAACCTTGCACCACACAAGCTTCGCCATCGGTGATTTCGATTCCGTTGCCGAGCGTGCCCTTCAAGACAAGGCCGCGCAGCGTGATGTGCGATGCGCCTTTCATCCGCACGATCGGCTGGTCGAAATCGGCGAGCGTCACCTTCGCTGAGGCCAGCTCGCGCGGCGGCCAGAAGTAGAGTGTCTGCGTCGGAAATTCGACCGCCCACTCGCCGGGTTCATCAATTTCCTCCACGAGATTGATCGCCCGCCAGGGCTCCGTGCCCGCGCCGTTTGGTCCGGCGTATTTCGAGCCGATGCCACCGGGAATGGGCGCGGCGAGCGTGATGGATTTTTGGTCGAGGTCGAGAGTCTGCACGCGCACGCTTTGCCAATCCCACGCCACCCGCCAAAAGCCCGCGAGCCATAGTTGTCCGGCTTCGGCGGCTGCCTTCCACCGCGCGGGCCGGTCGCCGTCAAAGACGAAAGTGCCGGGCCGTTTTCCCGGCGCGCCGGGGTCGTCGCCGCGGTCGAGGACCTTCGCCAACTTCGCTTTGTCGCCATTCGGCCAACGCGAAAGCGGCTGCCACTCATCGTCGCAGAAAAGCTGCACGAGCCCGCCGCCATCGTTGAAGTGCACGGGGAACGTCTTCGCGTGCTTCACGCCTGCTGCCGCGAGGTCGAACTTCCACACCTTTCCACGAGCCTCGGGCGCGAGCCGCGCGACGGTTTTGGCGTCGGTCGTCTTCACGAATTTTGCAGCTTCGAGATGCATCGCGGCATCGAGCACCACCGTACCGTCCTTCTCCGCGCGGAAAATCACCGGCGCGTCCGCAGCGCCGCCATCATCCGCAGCAAAATCGAGCGTCTTGGCGACGGGATAAACACCCGCGGCGATCCACACGACAGCGCTTTCCTTTTTCATCCGCTCGCGCACCGCGCGTTGCGCCCGCTCCAGCGTGGCGAAGGGTGCCGCGTGCGTGCCCACAGCCGCGTCATCGCCCGCGCGGGAAACCCAAAATTCCGCGGCTTGCAATGAAACCGCAGGTGCAAGCAGGAGGGCTGCAAGGATGGTAAGGATGTGCCTCATGGGGGTGCATTTCAGATTCACAGAAGGGATGATGAATCTGCCGCACTAGCTGCCGCTCAGACAACCAAAACCGGCGACCGCCAACCCGTACGCCGGGCGGCGATTTCTTCGAGGGCGTAGGGAGGAAGCGGCCTATCCGGTTTCTGCTACTCCGTCTTTTGCACGTTTCGTGGCGCGAGCGGCGGGTCGTTCTTCTGGGGTTCGCCAGGAGTGCTACGCCCGTCGGCTTTGTATTTCTCAAGGAGTGCCTTGAGTTCGCGGACAATCTCAGGCCGCTCTGCAAAATAGTTGTGTCGCTCGATGAGGTCTTCCCGGACGTTGAAAAGTTCGCCGGGCAGAGTGTGCCGGGTGTAGCCCCTCTCATCCTTCAACCACTGCGGTTCACCATTTGTGCCGTTATCGTCCCCGCTCGGCGCGTCGATCAGCACCCAGGCGCCCTTGCGGATGGCGAATTTTCCGCTGCCGCTGTGGTGAACGGTCGCCTCGCGAATTGGCTCGTTGTGCTTTTGTCCGAGGAAGAGGGGCAGTAGATTGTAGCTGTCTGGCGCGGCGGCTTCAGGGAGGTCCGCGCCAAGTAGGGCTGCGACCGTGCGCATGAAGTCGACGTGGCAGATCGTTTCGTCGCTGACGATGCCAGCTTTGACCTTGCCCGGCCATCGCACGATGAACGGCACGCGGTGCCCGCCTTCCCACGTGTCGCGTTTCGCGCCGCGCAACCCGCCCATGCTGTAGTGGTGATACTCCAGGACGCGGTCATAGGCGCCGGGTTTGATTTCCACGACCTCGGGACCGTTGTCGCTGGTGAAAATCACGAGCGTGTTTTCCGCAACGCCCGCCCGCTTCAAGGCATCGAGCACCTGGCCCAAGGTCCAGTCGGTTTGGAAAACAAAGTCACCGTATTCGCCCGCCTTTGACGTGCCCTTAAACTCCGGCGCGGGCACCACCGGGTAGTGCGGCGACGTGAGCGGAAGGTAGAGGAAGAACGGCTTCCCGGATTTGGCCGAGTCTTCGATCCATCGCACTGCACGCCTCGTGAGTTCGGGCAAAATGTTCACCAACTTCCAGCCGGGCAGCATCGGACCGGGAATGTTGAACAACTCCCCCGGCCCTGCATCGGGAACCGATGGGATTCCGACGGTGTGGTCGTTTTCGATGAAGCAATATGGCGGATAGTTCGGCACGTTCGTCCCAAAATAATAGTCGAACCCATGCGTCGTCGGCCCGTCGGTGATGGCTTTGGCAAAGTCCACGTTGCTCAGCCGGTCCCTTCTGATCGACGGCGGTTGCCCGTCCTTCGTGAGCCATCCCATGCCGAGGTGCCATTTGCCGATCGCGGCCGTGGCGTAGCCGTGTTGCTTGAGCAGCGATGCGACCGTGAGCCGCTCCGGAGCAATGAGCGGCTCGCTCCACGGCCCGAGCACGCCGCGCTGGAGCCGCGAACGCCACGAATATCGCCCCGTAAGAATTGCATAACGTGTTGGCGTGCAAACCGATGTCGGCGCGTGCGCATCCGTGAAGCGCATGCCCTCCGCTGCCAATCGATCGAGATTTGGCGTGGGGATTTTGGAATCCTTGTTGAAGCAGCCAAGATCGCCGTATCCAAGATCGTCCGCGAGGATGAAGACGATGTTCGGTTTGCTTTCGGCGGCATGTGCCACGCAGGAGATAAAGACGAATAGGAAGATCAGAGGATCACGATTCATGAGCGGATCAGGGATTTGCGATGACGATGGCCGGGCGTGAGAGAACGCCTTTCGACTCTGCGCTGTATCCGTCGGAGCGCCAATAGCGTTTGAGGTCGGCGGCGGTCATCAGGTGCAGGCCGGGTGTGGCGATGGCGGGGTTGCAAAGCACGTAGAGACTTTCGTCGGCGATGTAGCCTGCGAGTATGAGTGTGTGGCCGGCAGCACCGCCGGGATAACGGTCACCAATGTATTTGAAATCTATCACCAGGGGACATCCGGCGTCGAGTTCTGCGCGGGCGAACGCGGTCGCCTTGTCGAAACCGTCGTCGTCAGCCGTGAAGGTGATGAGTTTCCAGTGCTGGCCCATTTTTTCCGAGGCTTTGACGAGATCGGCCCAGTCCGTGCCCGTGCCGAGCGGTGATCGGCAGAGCTTTTTGAAATCCCAGCCGCCGACTTTGCTGCCTTGCGCGCGGGCAAACATCGCGCAGCTCGTGGCGCCACAGTTGTTCCAGCCTTGATGGACATGCGGCACTGGAATGAGCGCGAACTTGCCCGGCTCGGGTTTCCGATGGCGGTAGTCCATGAGCTTGATCAAATCGGCACCCTGCTGCGCGGCCATC
The DNA here is from genome assembly GCF_040003245.1 of Chthoniobacter sp. Classification (NCBI taxonomy): domain Bacteria; kingdom Pseudomonadati; phylum Verrucomicrobiota; class Spartobacteria; order Chthoniobacterales; family Chthoniobacteraceae; genus Chthoniobacter; species Chthoniobacter sp. Next base: position 3,924 of record NZ_JBDUCX010000125.1, on the reverse strand, counting down.
TCGCTGGACGGCTGCTCGGGATTACCCGTGGGGCCGGTGGTTTTCGTCTTCGCCACATTTGTCCACGCGGCGCGCGCCTGGTCGAGTTCTTCCGCCTGAAAGTGGAGCTCGCCCAGAACCACGAGTCCGTTGGGATCGTTCAGTTCCGCGGCGCGTTCCGCGAGTGTGCGCGCCTGCGCCCCATCGGGCGCGATGCCTTCGCCGGAGAGATACATCATCGCCGCCGTCGAAGCCGCGCGACCGTGGCCCATCGCGGCGGCTTTTTTCCAAATCTCAAGCGCCTTCGGAATGTCCTGTTCCACGCCCTGCCCGGCGAAGTAGCACTGGCCGAGATTCCACGCGGCGGCAGCGGATTGGTCCGCGGCGGCCTTGAAGTATCCGGCGGCGAGCGCTGGCTCCGATTTGACACCCGTGCCCCGGAAGAACATCCAGCCGACGAAGTCCATCGCGTCCGCGTTGCCCTGATCGGCGGCGAGGTGTGCCCAACGCATGGCCTCGGCATAGTCCTGCTTCACGCTTTTGGCATCGCGATAGCGAACCGCGAGCGAGAGCTGCGCATGCGCATCACCGTGCGTCGCTTTCTCAATCAGTTCCGCAGTGGGCGGGGCGTCGTCGGCAGCGATGACGGAGGAGATCAGCAGGCTGGAGCTGAGTGTCATTCGAAGCAGTGTCGTCATGGGGTGTCGTGGCATGGAAAACGTCGGCTGATTCATTCGCGCCCGAAATAACTTGGTGATGTGCTTCAGCGTGAGCCTTCAAGTTCCTGCCGTGTGGCAATCGGCACGTAGCCGACCTCCATGCCCTTCGGTGGCGTCAGGATGAGCGCGGTATCAATCTGGGCGAGCGTGCCGGCATCCGGCGGCACAAGGTAGTTGCGATCCTTCGTCCACGCGCGATGCAATTTTTCGACGCGGGCTTGCACTTGCTCACGCTCTGCGTCGGTGAGATCGGCGTTCAGCATCGCGGGCTGATCGGCAAAGCGATACCAGTAATACGTCACCACGCTGCCATCGCCGAGATGCGCTTGGAACGGTCCGGCAGCGGGGCCAGGTTTCCTCCAGCAACTCTGCACGTCATCGGGCGTGGTGCGTGGCTCTTGGGGTTTCTCTTTTGCTCTCTCAAAGCGATAATGCGTTAGGCCCGAGCCGGCTGGCATGTCCTTCGGAGATGCCACATTCCAGCGCGGCTTTTTGCCGTCGGTGCCGAGCGCGTAGTATTCGGGCAAGGTGACGAGCGAGCCGCTTTTACGCGTGAGCTGTTCATTCCAACGGTAGCCGAAGGTAATCGGGTTCGGTGTGAAGGAGGTGACGAAGGAGCCCCAGGCCAGCGGCACCTTTTCCTCACGCTTCGTCCCCGGAGGATAGATGCTCCAGCTGGAGCCACCGCCTTGGCGGAAGTTATGCACCGCGGATGCCTCCGCTTTGATCGCACCATCGGCTGGAGTGCCGCCGTCGAACCAGCGCTGCACGTCATCCCACAGCGCGGCCTTCTTATAGGCGCTGAGGCGGTGCAGCACGGTCGAGTAGCCATCGGGTCCGATGGGGAACGAGGTCGGTGCGACACGGGCAAACTCGTTTCCGCTGGCGTCCTTCGTGAGGACGGCAGGCACGTGTTGCGTCTCCATCTGGATGGCTTTGTTCGGTCCGGCGGGGCGTGAGTCGAGCAACATTCCGGCCCACTCGGGGTGGTCGATCGTCGCCTGCGACCAGAAGTAAGGCGTGAAGAAAGCCGCGGGGCCTTTGAAGTTGGCGGTGTTGAGAAAGAGGGTCCAGCAGTGGTTCCCGGTGGGGACGCTTTTTCCTGCGGTGGTGGTCTTAGGATTGGTCAGCGGCAATGGCAGGTAGCCGTAGCCAAACAGTTCGCCGCTGGTGCCTTGTTTCAAATTCAGACCATCGAGCGGAAACAACAGCCAAGGGCTGAGCTGCGCCACGCCGTACTGGCCTCGCGGCTTGTCCCACTTGCCCGCGCCATAGCCCGGGCCGTTGGCGATGAAGGAGAAGTTTGGCCCCACGCCTCCCATGATGAACTTAGGAGTCTCGGTGGGAAAATGCGTGTCACGCCACCAGCCGAGTCCGCCTTCGATGTCGGTGTAGCATTTGCCTTCGGGAGCCTTCCCCGCCTCATACTGCGGATGCATCCAGGTGCCGCAGAGTCCAGTTTGAAACTCGTGTCCGGGATAAGTCTGCACCAGCGGCCACGCAGCCGCATAGAGTGAGAAGCCACCATTGAAGTCCTCCGGCACCTTATCCGCAGGTCCGAACAAATAACCGGCCATTTCTCCTTCTTTGATTTCAGCAGACGATGGCTTTCCTGGATGAAGAAACGCCTCCGCAAACGCGTTGCCCATCAATGCGAAGGTCTTCGCACAGCCGAGGTAGTGGTATTCTGCGTTCGACGCGCCGCGTTGCCATAGAGCAGCTTCGGCTGGCGTGATGAGGTCGGCCTCGAATTTTTTGAGATAGTCCTGCTGCTGCTCCCTGGTCATCGCGCCATCCTTGTTCGCATGGTCTTTGTGCTTGGAGTCGAGGAAATAGGCCATCTGGCGGACCTGTGCCTTCTTTTTGTAGATGGCTCCGAGTTCCTCCGACCAAAACGGTGCAGTCTGCACGGCCATGACGTTACCGTTGAACTCTGGCAATGATGCTGGCGCCGCCATTGCTTCGCGGAACGCCAGCGTGCCGGGGTTTGCCTTCGCACCATCCACGCCCATCACGCCAATGACAAACGGCATCGTTGGCGCACCGAAATCCTTCCGCACATCGCGGATGAACGCCGCCAACCACTCGCTGTATTTGGCGAAGCGATTGCCCGGGCTGCCATTCGGCAGTTCGGGATACACATCGTCGTTTACCATGTCGTTCCATCCTTGCAGCCAGACAAAGCCAGCGACCTCGAAACCCTGCGCGGGGTCGTATTCCGGGCAGACGCGCTTCGGGTCGGCGAGCACCTTTTTCACATGCTCGACCATGCGCCGGTAATACACGCCCGTGGCCGCCGCCTGTTCGCTTTTCATCTCCGGCTTCTCCGCCCACTTTTTGAGTTCCTTTTCCGTGGGCACGTATGGGCTCGCGCTGGGCGGGCGAAAATCCGTGTGCAGACTCTTGCCGCCCCATGCGGTCTTGATGATGAGCACGGGCTCCTGAAATGCCTTGTCCATCGTGAGGCCGAAAGTGAATTCCGGCCCGATTTTACCATCGTCCTGATCGGGCTTCTGCCGCGCCCCGTAGCCAGCGGTCAATTTGCCAAAGCCTTCGCCATTTTGATCCCCGATGCCGGTGTAATAGGAAATCCAGACATGCTCACACACCGTGGGTTTTCCATCCGTTCCGCGCATTTGTTTCAGAAAAGGCGCCGTCGCGGGATCATCACCGATGTAGTCGAAGGTCTCTACCTTCGCATGACCCTCCATGTTCGACTGCCCCGCGAGGATGAAGACCTTGAGGGGCTTGGCCACTGCAGTGGAATAGACGGCCAGCCAACCCGTGATGATGAGAGCGAGGATGTGTTTCATAGTTTTGACTGCGGTTGAGATTGGTTCTTGGAAACGGGCTTTGCCGGCAAGTCGCCTCACATTTCGGCCATCAGCCCGTAGATGTCCGGCTCCGCGTGCTTCCATTCGCCGGAGACGAAGGCGGGCAGGTCGAGCGATTGGTCGCGTTTGAGTTGAGTTGTACAGGCGGGGAAGACGCCGGTTCAGTGAGGTTTCATGTAAGAAGTCGATTTCAGTGTTCAGTTGCTTTCAGTGCGTATGAGTTCAGCGGCTTGATTTTCTCCGAACAGCCCGGCGCTGATTCCCGCGTTTGTTCATGAGTTCCTCGATTTCCCCGGCCTCGATGGGAATATCGGCCATAAGGTCCACGGGGTCCTTCCCGGTAACCAGCACGTCGTTTTCGAGCCGCACGGCAAAACCTTCTTCGGGAATGT
>NZ_JBDUCX010000124.1:0-19345 GCF_040003245.1 Chthoniobacter sp. | reverse complement strand
ATATTTGACTTCGGTGCAGCGATAACCGTGTGCTATGCATCGCGCCCCTATGATGCCCCGTTTCCTCCTCTTTCTTGTGTTGGCGATGTGCGCCGTCGTGCCCGCGCGCGCCCAGCAGGATCTTTTCAATCCGCTGGCCGTGGGATTGCGCTGGGATGTGGATGTGGAGATGCAGCCGAAGGTCGGAGCGGCGACCCATGGCACGGCGGTCCGGGAAATCACCGGCACGGAGAAGGTTAATAATTACACCTATTTCGTGGTGTTGACGAGCTTCACCGGTCTGCCGACGATGAAGGACTTCACGATGTACCGCCGCAAGTCGGCCCGAGGCGTCTACTCGTTCGCGGCAATCGACAAAGACAAGCTGGAGCACCTCGAGGTGGTGTTGCCGATGACCGTGGGACAATCGTGGAAGACGCTCATTTTTGGCCGCACCATCCTGAGTACGGTGGAGGCCAAGGAGACGGTGAAAATCGGAGACAAGACGTACGAGAACTGCATGAAAACGAGCTATCAGGCGGACGATAAGTCGATGAGCGGGACGTACTATCAGGCACCCGATGTGGGCAATGTGCAGGAGGAGACCAAGAGCGGCGACGTCGTTTTCAAATTCACCCTGAAGAAGTTCAGCGGGCTGAAGTAAGCACCCGTAGCCAGACAATCCGTGCCGGTGATTTGCAATCCGCCGATTCTCTGCGACACTGCGCGCCCCTTTTTGCCCTCATTTTGAAAGTACCGCCCTATGTTCGTTGATCACATTCGCATCTTTGCCCAAGCCGGGGACGGCGGAGATGGGTCTGCTTCGTTTCGGCGTGAATCGTTTGTGCCCATGGGTGGCCCGGACGGAGGCGACGGAGGGCGCGGCGGCTCGATCGTCCTGCGCGCGGATACGCATACGGATAACCTGACGCCGTTTTTCTACGAGCCGATCGTCAAGGCGAAGGCCGGGGATCGTGGGCAGGGGAAGCAATGCTTCGGCAAGAGCGCGGCGGACAAGATCGTGCCGGTGCCGATCGGGACGATCGTGTATCGGTTGGCGGAAGAAGTGACCGAGACGGTCGACCCGATGGTGACGCACGGGAGCGGGGCGATGTTCGTCGATTTTTCCAAGACCCCGGAAGCGGAAGAGACGCCGAAGCGGGACCGCAAGGCGCCGATCGATCCGAGTGAACTGGAGATGATCGCGGACCTGACGCAGCCGGGGCAGGAGTTTGTGCTGTGCAAGGGAGGGAAGGGCGGCATCGGGAACGTGCATTTCAAGAGCTCGCGCAACCAGGCGCCCACGCGCTACACCGAGGGTGAGCCGGGAGAACAGGGGTATTTCTATCTGGAACTGCGCAAGATCGCGGACGCCGGGCTGGTGGGGTATCCGAATGCCGGGAAATCGACGCTGCTCGGGCGCATCTCCCACGCGCATCCGAAAGTGGCGCCTTATCCTTTTACCACGCTCACCCCGCACATCGGCGTGGTGGAATTGCCGGGCTATCGCCGCATCACGGTGGCAGACATTCCCGGGCTGATCGAGGGCGCGCACGAGAACGTGGGCCTGGGCCACGATTTTCTGCGGCACATCGTGCGCTGCAAGCTGCTGGTCTTTGTGCTCGATATGGCGGGCAGCGAGGGCCGCGAACCGTTGGACGACTTGCGGACGCTGCGCAAGGAACTCGACCTTTACGACCCGAAGCTGAGCGAGCGCCCATGGATCGTGGTGGCCAACAAGATGGATCTGCCGGAAGCGAAGGAGAAGATGAAGTATTTCAAGACTCGCTACCGCAAGCTCACGGTGATCCCAGTGGGGACGGAGGATGACAAAGGCGTCGAGAAATTGAAGAAGGTGCTGTCGGAAATGATCACCGAGACGCCGGAGACGCCCGCAGCGCCGGAGAGCCCGGAGCCACCGGCCGAAGAGACGGCGGAATAGTGCGATCGCCCGACCGGTTCTGCGACGCGCAGAGTGAAATTTTCCGCAATGGAGCCAATGGAACCAATGGGGCAAGGCACCTTTTGTGCCGTGTCATGCCATACTTCCCCGCATGAATACCCACGATTCCCACTCCGCTCGCAACGGCAAGATCGCCCACTTCCCGGCGGCCATCCGCCAGAAACTCAGTCAAGGCCCCGGCGAAGAAAAAGGGGGCCGATTTAAGGTGCGTTAAGCCCCCTTAAGCCGATTTAAGGTGCGAGTTTTTTTATGGGGGCTATGGGGGCAACCGACCTAATCCGCGTTGACCGCCTTGAAGATGGGTTGGGAGAGGGCGAGGGAGCCCTTGAACACTTCTTTCCCTTGGGCGGCAAAGCCTTCGTCCTTGGGGCTCACGATACCATCGCCACCGCCTTCGAGCGGCGTGCGCTTCCAATAGATGAGTTTCTCGCGGATGAAGTTGTAGGTCTCGGTGGCTTCGCCCACGTCGCTGATCTGGGTGGCAGCCCCTCTGCGGTGTTCGAAGACGGAGGTGAGCGCCCCTTCATGGTAGTAGTAGAAAGTGACGGTCTTGTCTTCCTTCGTGGCGGCGTCCACGTGCATCATCATTTTGAGATCGGCGCCCACGAGCCATCCGATCACATAGTGCTGCTGGCCTTTGGTCTTCGTCGGCAGCGCCTTGCGGACGGACTTCCACTGTTTACCGTCGGAGATTTTGTTGTAGGCGAGGCGAAGATCGGTGAACTCCTCGACGCTGGCCGGCGCCTTCTCGGGGATATTGGCGGACCACTCCGTTTTGTCCGCGGCGTTAGCTTGGGTCGTTTTGCTCGTTGCGCCCAAAAGCAAAAAGGCCAAGGACAACATTTTGAAGGTAGCCGCGATAGAGTAATGCATGGCTGCTACCTGTTAAACAACAGACGAACAACCGTCAATGGCGATGCCGTTCCGAAGGCCGCTCTAAAAGACCCCGGACGTGGGGTGGCTCGTGGGCGGGGTAGAGCCGCCATCCTTGAGCTTGGCGCTGAGCATCGTCTGGAAATCCTGCAATTTCTGGACGACGTCGGGGCCGCGGGTGAGGACGGCTTTGGCGAGTTTTTCGTAGTGCGCAGGGTTGCGTTGGGCGAGTTCAGAGAGAGCCATCACCACCGCGAGGGTGTTGTTGATATCGTGCTTCACTTCACGATATTTCTCGTGAATCGCTTGAAGTTCTTCTCTGGTCATTTCAAAAGGGGCACTGGACATCGCAATTACCTCTGGAGACGGGATATTGGTTATGCTTAGTTCGCCGATTCAACCTATCGGCGGAAATGCCAGCAGAAGTAATCAAGATCACAGGCGCACGCCAGCACAATCTCCGGAATCTCACGCTGGAGATTCCACGGGAGAAGCTTGTCGTGATCACCGGGATGAGCGGTTCGGGCAAGTCCTCGCTGGCCTTTGACACTCTCTACGCCGAGGGGCAGCGGCGCTACGTGGAGAGCTTGAGCGCCTACGCGCGGCAGTTCCTCGACCAGATGCAGAAGCCGGATGTAGACTTTATCGAAGGCCTTTCGCCAGCCATCGCCATCGAGCAGCGCGGCAGTGGAGGCAACCCGCGCTCCACCATCGCGACGACTACGGAGATCTACGACTACCTCCGGCTCCTGTACTCCTCGATCGGCCAGCCGCACGACCCGGCAACCGGGGCGCCGATCAGCAAGCTCACGCCCCAGCAGATCGTCGATCAAATAGCGGCCTACCCGCCCGAGAGCCGCATCGTGCTGGTGGCCCCGCTGGTGCAGGACGAGGTGGGGGAATTCCGCGATGTGATCGAAAAGCTCAAACGCGAGGGCTTTGTGCGGGTGCGGATCGACGGCGAGATCGTCGAGCTGGGCCGGCCGGAGCCGATTCGGCTGGAGAAGGGCGCGAAACATCGAATCGAGGTGGTGGTGGACCGATTGGTCATACGCGAGGGAGTGCGCACGCGGTTGGCCGATTCGGTGGACACCGCTTTGAAATGGGGTGGAAACCGGTTGGTCGTGCTCCGCCGCGTAGGGCAGGCGGAACCGGAAGAGTGGGAGGAGCTGAAGTATTCCATCGATTACAGCAACCCCGAGACGGGCTTCACCCTGCCGCAACTCACGCCGAAACATTTCTCTTTTAATAGCCACTTTGGGGCCTGCCCAGTGTGTCACGGTCTCGGGACCGAGCAGGTTTGCGACGCGGACCTGATGATCCCGGACCAGGATAAATCGCTCGCGGCGGGGGCGGTCGCGCCTTGGGCCAAGGCCAACAAGCGCATGCAAGGTTACTATAATGGCGTGCTGGAATCATTGGCGCGCGAGTATCGCGTCTCGATGGAGGCGCCGTATTGCGATCTGCCGGAGAAATTCCAGCAGGCCTTGTGCTTCGGAACCGGCGACCGCGCAGTGACCTTGAGCTGGGGTGAAAATGGCAAGCGCACGAAGGTGGAAAAGCCCTTTGACGGGCTCGTGGCCTCGATCCAGAACCTGTACGACACGACCGACAGCGAGTTCACGCGGCAGCGCATCCGGCAATACATGAGCCGGCGCACGTGCTCTGCCTGCCACGGGGCGCGGCTCAAGCCGGAGATCCTGGCGGTAACGATCCGCAGCGATGCGCTGGGCGACGCCGGCCTGCTCGGTGAGAAAAATGTGCACGGCTTCTGCCAGCTGACCATCGCCGATGCCGGGCGCTTTATCGAAGACCTGTCGGTGAACGAGCAGCAACGCTACATCACCAGCGAGGTGCGGCGCGAAATCTCGGCCCGCCTCGCGTTTCTCGTCGAGGTGGGGCTGGGGTATCTCTCGCTCGATCGCGAGAGCGGCACGCTCAGCGGCGGCGAGGCGCAGCGCATTCGCCTCGCCACGCAGATCGGCTCCGGACTCGCGGGCTGCCTTTACGTGCTCGATGAGCCCAGCATCGGCCTGCACCAGCGGGACAACGACCGGCTCATCGGCACGCTGCGGCGGCTGCGCGATCTCGGCAATTCGGTGATCGTGGTCGAGCATGACGAAGACACCATCCGTGCGGCCGACCACATCCTCGACCTTGGCCCCGGTGCCGGCGCGCGCGGCGGCCAGATCGTGGCTCAGGGCACCCTCGAGCAGATTCTCGCGGTGGAAAATTCCCTCACCGGCCAATACCTCAGTGGCAAGACGCGCATTCCCGTGCCGAAGCACCGCAAGGCGCCGCAGGCCGCGTGGCGTACGCCGGATTCACCCGGCTGGCTGACCCTGCGGGGTGCGACCGAAAACAACCTGCAGGAGGTCACCGCGGCCTTTCCGCTGGGCTGTCTTACCTGCGTGACCGGGGTGAGCGGCAGCGGAAAATCCACGCTCGTCGACGACATTCTCCGCCGCGTGTTGTTCCGCCATTTCTACCGGTCGAAAGAACGTCCGGGAAAGCACATCAAGCTGCACGGGCTGGAGCAGGTCGATAAGGCGATCGTCATCGACCAGACCCCGATCGGGCGCACGCCACGCTCGAATCCCGCGACCTACACCGGCGCGTTTGGGCCTGTGCGCGAGCTCTTCGCCGGCCTGCCTGCTTCGCGCATTCGCGGTTACGATGGCGGGCGCTTCAGCTTCAACGTCAAGGGCGGGCGCTGCGAAGCCTGTGAAGGCGATGGGATGAAAAAGATCGAGATGCACTTCCTCGCCGACGTCTATGTCGAGTGCGAGGTCTGCCGCGGTCGGCGCTACAATCGCGAGACGCTCGAGATCACCTACAAGGGCAAGAACATCGCCGATGTGCTCGACATGACCGTGGATGAAGCAGCGCGCTTTTTCCGCAACGTCACGCAGATCTCCGACAAGCTGCTCGCGCTCGAGGATGTGGGGCTCGGCTACGTGCACCTCGGGCAAAGCGGGACGACGCTCAGCGGTGGCGAGGCGCAGCGCATCAAGCTCGCCACCGAACTCGCCAAGAAGGCCACGGGACGCACCGTCTATATTCTCGATGAGCCGACCACCGGCCTGCATTTCGCCGATATTCACAAGCTGCTCGAAGTGCTGATGAAGCTCCGCGACTCGGGCAACACGCTCATCATCATCGAGCATAATCTCGAAGTGATTAAATGCGCGGATTGGGTGCTCGATCTGGGCCCGGAGGGTGGCGCCGGCGGTGGCCGCATCGTGGCGCAGGGCACCCCGGAAAAAATTGCGGAGGTTGTCGAGAGCCACACCGGGCGCTATTTGCAGCGGATGCTATGACGAGCCGCCTGCTTCTTCTATTCCTTGGCCTCGCGACCGCGGTGCTGCGCGCGGACGATCCGGCGCTGCTCGTGGAAGCACGGCAGGCCCGCGCGGAAGCCATCCCGCAGGTAGCCGTGCAGAAGCTGCGCACGTTGCTGAGAACCGGCGATCTCCCGGCGGAAATCAAACACGCGGCCCGCTATGAACTGGCGGCCTCGCTGCTGGCGGCGGAGGAACTCGACGAGGCGGAGTCGACGGTGCAGCCGCTCGCGGAGACCGGCGATGTCGCCTCACGCCTGCTCCAGGCGGAGATCTTCACCCACGAGGGGCGCTGGGCGGATGCCTTGCCGGTTTATCAAGCGCTCGCCAGTTCGGCGGAACTCGGCGAGGCGGCCCAACTCGGGACGGTGGAGTGTTTTCAGGGGTTGGGGCGCATCCAACACGCCGCCACGGCCCTGGAGAAATTGACCGCCGCTTATCCGGCGAATACGGGAGCACGCCTGCGCCTCGCGAGCCTGTGGATCGATCTGAAGAAGATGCCGCAAGCCGAGGGCATCGTCAAAAACCTGACCGTGCAAACCGTCATGGACGAAAAATGGAAACGCTACCTGGAAGGGCGGCTCTTGCTGGCGCAGGACCAGGCGGCGCCGGCCATGGCGATCTTCGATGAACTGCAAGTCGATCCCACGGATCTCACCGAGAGCCTGTCTTTCGGTGCGGTGCTGGGCAGCACCGAGGCGCGTGCGGTGCTCAACGGATTCGAGACCGCGGACAATGTGCTGGAGCGATTTATCGCGAAGCACGGCGAGAGCGGGTACCTGGAGGAAGCGTTTCGCCGGCTCGACGAGATTTATGCCCAGGAGGAGCGTCCGTCGGACAGCGAGTTGCGGAAGTGGGCGTCGAAAACGCCGCCGCGCCGCGCGGCCCTGGCGAAGTACTATCTCGCCCGCATGTATCGTCAGCTGCACAAGACGGACAAGGCGCTCGCGACGCTCGACACCTTTGCGCAGGCCCACCCGACGAGCCCGCTGCTGAACTCCGTGTATCTCTTGCAGGCGGACTTGTACCTGGACAAAGGAAATCTGCCGTCGGCGTTGCGCGCGCTGGACGAGGCCATGCGGCGGGCCAGCAACGACGAGGAGCGGGCCGAGATCGAGCTGCGCACGGCGCTCGTGCACTACCGGCAGGGCGAGTCGCTGCTCGCGGAGAACTCCTTTCATCGTGCGGCGCAGGGCTCGGAAAAGTTGAAGGTGAACGCGACTTTCGATGCCGCGCTGGCGGCCTTGGATCGGCGCAATTATGAGAGCTTCTTCAAGGATTACCGCGACTTGAGCAGCCTCGCGCCCAGCAGCCCGTTGAACAGCAGCCTGGTGCTCGAGGAGGGGTTTGCCGAGGCGCGCTTCGGGGATCCGCGCGCGGGCGATACCATCGAGCTTTTCCTGCACCATTTCCCGAAGCATCCGCGCCAGAACGAGGCCCGGGTGGCGCTCGCCGAACTGGCCTTGGACAATGGCGATAAATCCGGCGCGGCGCACTATCTCCAGGTCGTGAACAGTGCATCGCCCGATGCGGAAACGGCGGAGCGCGCCGCTTACCTGGCGGTGTTCCTGGCCGATGCGGAGGCGCCGCCCAATGCGCCCAAGCTCATCGAACTGGGTCGGAAATTCCTCCACGATTTTCCACACTCCACGTATCTGCCGGATGTGCGCATGAAGCTCGGGCAGATTTATTTCAGCACCGGCGATCATGCCAACGCGGAGACGCAATTCACGCTGCTGGCGCGGGAAACCCCGAACGGTGCGTATACCGAGACGGCGCTCTTCCTCGCGGGGCAGGCGGCGACGAAATGGCTGGATAGCAGTGCGGTCGATCGCGCGCTGCGGCTCTTCGACGAGGTGGTCAAACGCGACGGCCCACTCAAGCTCTATGCCCGGCAGCAGCAGGCCATCGTGCAAGGCAAGCTGGGCAAGGAAAGCGAGGCCGTGACCATCTACGACGCGATTCTTTCCGCCCAGCCGCCGCCGGATCCGGAGCTGCGCTTCGCCGCGCTGTGCAGCAAGGGCGACAACCTCGCCGCGCTCGGGCGCAAGGATCCCGCGCAGTTCGATGCCGCCATCGCAGTCTACGAATCGCTGGCCGCGCTGCCCGATGTCACTCCCGTGTGGCGCAACCAGGCCCTTTACAAAAAAGGCCGCGCCCTGGAACAACTCAGCCGTGATTCCGAGGCGCTGACCGCCTACTACGACGTGCTCGACAAGTCCGTGGCCGAGGGACGTGAGTTTTTCTGGTTCTACAAGGCCGGCTTCGACGCCGCGCATCTCTTCGAGGAGGAGGAGAATTGGAAGGCCGCCATCGGCATCTACCAAAAGATGACGAAGATCGAGGGACCGCGGGCCGCCGAGGCCAGGGCGCGGCTCAGCCAGTTGCGGCTGGAGAAGTTCATTTGGGACTGAGGGTCGAAATTTAGCATTTCAGATTTAGGATTTAGGAAGTAGAACCCTCGCCCCTTTCCGTTTCTCGACTTCGCAAAAAGCACTTCTTAAATCCTAAATCTTACTTCCTCAATGCCCAAGCTCTTCATTCCCGGCCCCGTTCAGGTTTCCGAAAAAACGTTCCGCGCTTTTTGCCAGCCGATGATCGGCCACCGCAGCAACGACTTCAAAAAGCTCTACGCCTCGATCCATCCGCGATTGCAGGAATTGTTCGGGACCACGCAGCCCGTGTTCCTCTCCACCTCGTCCGCCTGGGGGGTGATGGAGGGCGCGATCCGTAATCTCGTCGGCACCGGCAAGGTGCTGAACTGCATGTGCGGCGCGTTTTCGGACAAGTGGTTCGACGTATCGAAGAAGTGCGGCAAGGAGCCGGTCGCGCTGCAAGTGGAGTGGGGCCAGCCCATCCGAGGCGAGCAGATCCGCGCCCAGCTCAAGCAGGGCGGCTTCGATGCCGTCACCGTCATTCACAATGAGACCTCGACTGGCGTGATGAGCGACATCCGCGAAATCGCCGAGGCGGTGGACGAATTCCCCGACGTGATGCTCATCGTCGATAGCGTGTCCTCGTTCAGCGCCGTGCCGATCCCGATGGATGAACTCGCCATCGACGTGCTGCTCACCGGCTCGCAGAAGGCGCTCGCGATGCCCCCAGGCCTGGCGATCTTCTCCGCCAGCAAGAAAGCCATGGAACGCGCCGCTACCGTCAAAGGCCGCGGCTACTACTTCGACTTCCTCGAGTTCGCCAAGAACCAGGCCGAGGACATGACCCCGAGCACGCCGAGCATCTCGCACATCTACGCCCTGCAATCGAAGCTCGACGACATCTTCACCGAAGGCGTCGCCTCCCGCCACGCGCGGCATGCCCAGCTCAACGCCATGGTCGGTGAATGGGTGACGAAGCGCGGGTTTGAATTCTTCGCGCCCGAGGGCTACCGCTCGAAGTCGCTGACCTGCGTCAAAAACAGTCGCGAGATCGACGTCGCCGCGCTCGCCGCCGCGCTCAAGAGCAAGCACGGCCTCATCATCGATGGCGGCTACGGCAAGCTCAAAGGCAAGACCTTCCGCCTCTCGAACATGGGCGACGAGACCCGCGAGACGATCGCCGAGTTGCTCACCGCGCTCGACGCCGAATTGCCGGCGTAATTGCGAAGAAGAGCGTCAAAAGACGCATTTTTGCCCCTAAATAGCCCATTTTCGGCAATGGAGCCAACTGGGCCAACCCAGCCCATGGAGCCAACTGGGCCAATGGAGCCGTCTACCTGAGGGCTGCCACCAGGCCGCGCGAAGTCTCCCCAGTAAGGGCACGGCTCTAGCTTTCCTCTGTAGGGATGCCCCGTGGGAACAGCTTTACCTTCCTCCGACTCGCCTTCGCGCTGGTCGTCGTTTTTGCGCATTCGTTTGTGCTGGGCGGATTCGGCGAAGACCCGGTCGCGCGCTTCTCGGGCGGGCAGGTCAATGCCGGCTCGGTGGCGGTCATGTGCTTTTTCATCGTCAGCGGGTTTTTGATCACTGGCTCGGCGGTGCGCCAGCCCTCCATCTTCCAATTCGCCCTCAATCGCGTCGCCCGCATTGCCCCCGGCTTTTGGGCGGTGCAACTGCTGACCGTCTTCGCCCTTGCGCCGGCGATTACGCTGGCCCGTTATGGCGATCGGCTGGGCTATTGGGACAGCATCGTCGTCGGGCCCTACTCGGCGATCGATTACCTGATCCTGAACGCCGACTTCCGCATCCTCCAGTATCCGATCACCAACTTGTTCCTGCACAACCCTGGCGGCGGCGCGGTCAATGGCTCCCTCTGGTCGCTGGCCCCGGAAGTGACCTGCTACCTCTACCTCGGCGCGCTCACCGTCGTCGGCGGGCTGCGCTGGAAATACACCGCCCCGATCCTCTTCGCCATCGGCTACATTTTCCACAACGCCGCCATGCATCAGCCGGAGCTCGGTGTGCGGGTCGCCCAAGTACTGGAGAATGGCTGGATTTACGGCACGCACCTGCCGCTCTTCCGCTCGGTGTTTCTCGCCTTCCTCGCGGGCATGACCTGCTACCAATTCCGCGACGCCTTGCGCTGGCGCGGCTGGCTGGTGGCCGTGGCACTGCTCGCGCTGGCCGTGGCCTGCCGCACGGGCACGCTCGAATTCGTCTGGCCCTTCACGCTGCCTTATCTCGTCCTGTTTCTCGCCCATCGGCTGCCCTTCGAGAAGGTCGAGCAGTGGGGCGATTACTCCTACGGCATCTACATCTACGCCTTTCCCATCCAGCAATGCCTCGCCCTGAACGGCGTGCAGCGCTTCGGCTTCGTGGCCTTCTTTACCGCCTCGACTGTCCTCGCCGTGCTCGCCGGCATGGCGAGCTGGTTCGCCCTGGAGCGCCCCGTCTTGAACTGGACGCGCACCCTGTCCAAACGCTTTCGTTCCCGGGCGGAGCCGCCCGAGGTGGCCTGCCAGATGGAGCTTCTGCCGGAAAAGAACTGAGCCCGGACGCCGGAGGCGTCACGGAAACGAGCCGGTTGGCGTCAGCCACCGGATGAGGGATGCCACGGGTCCGCCCCAGCGGGGCGGCGGAATCCACTGCTCCGCCGGAGAGAAACTTGTACAAGGGGCATAGGGCGCAGGCGACAAAAGCGTGACTGCCAGTCAGAAGGTGTCGCCTAACGCTCAATTGTCTCGGTCGCGAGCAGGGTCACGCCGTACTAGGCCCGCCAGTGGCGGTAGTTTCCTAATTTGAATTTTCCTGCTTGCGGTGCGGCGCTGGCCCGCTGTCGCTGGTTCACAATTGACCCTCCCGCAAGCGCACTATCACAATGGCTTTCCATGAAACCCCCTCCAAACATTTGTCCGCTGGTGATTGCTGCTTTGATGGCCGGAGGGTGCTTGCAGGCGCAACAGCCTCGACCAGATGCCCAAGGTCACAACGCGGAAGCCAACCAGCACCTCGCCACATTTCTCGTCGGCACGAAATGGCTGATGTATGAGATTCCCGGTCGCATTGTCGAGTTCGGCGAGGACGGCAAGTTCGATCTCGACGACTGGAAGATGCAGGGGATCGAGGCGAAGTGGAAAGTCACCGGACCAAGCCAGGTCACCGTTACGGTCATCAGTGTCAAAGCGAAAGACCAAACCGCGATCCTGAATTTCGATGCCAAGCTTAGCTCCTTCACGGGGAACGATCTAGACCCGAGGCGTAAGATCAGCAAAAGCCCACGGATTAACCGTGTGCCAAACGATCCAGCCGATCCATACCACCGTTGACTGACCCATTTCGCCCTTCGTGCGCGCGCTATCTATTCGTCTAGCCCTGCTAGGGCTCACGCTGGCGGTGTTTTCTGACACCGACCGAGCCTACAGTTGCTCGTGTCAGACTGCTCCACCACCTCTGAAGGAAAGAGCACAAATGGATGCGGTCTTTACCGGCGGGGTGTTAATGTTGAAGAGGATTTTAATCCCGGCCGGAAACGGTGAACGGGAAAGGGTTCCCATGATTGCCGCCACGCTAAGCGTGAACAAATCATTGAAGGGCATCTTACATCGAAAGGTCGTCGTGCTGACGGAAATCGACAGCGCAGAGTGTGGATATCCCTTTGTGAAAGGGAGGAGCTATCTGGTATATGCGGCCAAACTCGAGAAAGGCGCCCTATACACGGGGCTTTGCTACAGGACACAGCCGTTGGAATCTGCTACCAACGAGCTTCTGGAACTGGAAGGGCGGTTGCCAATCCTGAAGCTGGTCGTTGTCTGGACGGCAAGGGTGAATGAATCACTTTACTACGGGTGTAGACGGCTTTTGAGGGAATATTAGCCTTGCTGAATGCCAAAACCAAACCGCTCGGAGATCCGCTCCGGATTTTAAGCAGGATTACAGGCTGGGGCGCTCCTCTCCTGATCTTCGCGGGAATGTACTTGTTCATTGCCGCTGACGGACCGGCCTCTCCAGAGCGAGCGGACGGCTTTGCTCGAGCGGCTAAAGTGATGGCAACCGGATTCTTCTTGCTCTCGGTTTGGGCGGTGGCTCGCCCTCGGCGAGAGGCCAACGCGTTTTATCTTCGCGCCTTCGCCGAAGATGATCAGTCAATGAAACTGCGGACCAGCCTGGCCCGCGCTCTCGGGAAGGAATTCCGGCTGGGCGGTATCCGTCCACCAGGGCAACGTTCATCGACCTTTGTCCGCGCCTTGACCAATGGATTGGTTATCCTGCGCTACGTCGGGTCAGGGCAAATGGACCTGGAAGCGGGTAACGATTGGATCGCCCGGCTATTGGTATCTTTGACCAAGGCCGAGGTGGCATTCATCGATGTCCGCACGATGACCCCGCATCTGCGGGATGAGATCAAACTGAGTGTCCTCCAGTTGAAACTCGACCGCTGCATTTTTATTGTATCCCGGCGGTTGAACGCGGTCGAAGAAGCGAAAGAATTGCTCGATGCACTCGACCTGGCGATAGACCCGGCGATAGACCCGGCGAAACTGCTATGGGTTGTTTACCAGGAGGGAGACTTGACCGCATTTCAGAATGACGTGCGGAAGATAGTGGACGGACTGCCGAAACCCTGTAGCCGTCTGGAACCCGAAGCAATCCGGTTGGTAGACTCGTTGCTCGATGTTGCGCCGCCGGACACGTCTCGGAAGAATGGGCCGGCGGTTCAAATCTTGTCGGCCTTCGTGCTTCTTCCGTTCACCGCGATGGTTTTGGAAGCACTCTGGGGAAAGGGATGGCTGGTTTACGTTCTGATGGCCCCGGTGCAGATTTCCGTTTGGATTTTCTACATGAAAGCGGTCTTCCGCACATTCGCCAGCGGAGCGCGGGAACGTGGCTTTCAATCTCTGCTTTTCGCCGGCCTCGGCGCCTTGGTTTACTTCTCCGCACCCGAATGAAAAAAGCACTTGCCGCTCTCGCGAGTGGCAAGTGGGGGGCGGGGGCACGCCTTATTGCCGTGGATAATCGCGGAGGTGTACCAAGAAAGTTTGGTCACGATGTTTGAACTGAATTACCGCTCCCGAAAAGGTTTCCTCTCCCAGCCACAATCGAAAGCCATAAAGCCACTTGGTATCAGACGGGAAACGAGTGAGGCCCATGAAGGGGACTTCCAGGCCAACCGGATCAGAAAAATCTTTCTTTGATGAGAACACGCCGACGCCTTTGAGGCTCTCAAGCTTGCTGCCTGGAGGGATGGCAAAATCCACAATAAAGGTGCGTTCATGTTTTTTGGTAGTTAAGGAAAAATCCAAACCCAGTTCCTTTTGATTCTTCGGGGTGACGACGATCGGCGGCTCGTCCCACCCGAGACTTTGGAATGTCAGGAAATGCCACAGACAACCGATGGCGAGGAGTGGGTAAAGCGACTTCACCTTAAGGGGGTGGAGGGGAAAACAGTGGTGAGTCAATAGCCTGACCCCGATTGACTGGTTAGGCTGTTTACTGGACAAAATCATGAAAAATCGCACCGCTTGAATCGGTGTAGCCTACACCGCGTAAACCTACGAAGGCGACAAAGCCATCCTCTGTCCGTCGATAGATGACGTGACGAAGAAACGCTTTGGAAAGATCGTCGCTCGTATGCTCCACCGTGACGTGGTCAAGCGATTCGGGGTAAGTACCCTTTTCCAACTGATAGAGCTTTGCTGCTCTGGAGACGTTTTGGAGAATCGTGGCCGCCAGAGAACTCTCCTGAGTATGTCTCACACGTGCTTCTATGCGGCATCCTATGAATGTGATCGACGAGGACAGAATCGCTGCAACAGCGGCCCAGGCAATAATAGTTCTCATATGCGATTGAGGCTTAACGACCCAAGCTCAGCGACGCGGGGCTCGCGGGACGCGTGGATGGCAACCGGAAGGCGAGGGCCGGTTCCCGCCAGCATTCGCTTGAGCGAGGTGTTTGTCATTGGTTGTAGTGGTTTTCAAGGAGTGGAGTTCGCTTCATTTGAAAAATCAGCGTCATTGACCGGCGCGTTTCCTCAGCACTTTCTCCACGTGCTCCTTGTATTTCAGGAAATTCTTCAGTCGACATTCGGCAACGAAGCGGGCGCATTCCTTAACGTAGGCCTTGCGGTTCTTCCAGCAAGGATGCGCGGGAGCGGGTACGTGCCCGGCTTTCAAGCCGTTGCAACCCGCGCAGCAGACCGCCATGTTGTGCTCACTGTCAGAAAGCAAGCCGTTGGCCTCCAGGACCGAGCGCGGCACTAAATGTTCTTCCGTGGATTCGGCCAGAGCGTCGGTGCTGGCCGCCAGGTCTCGTGAGCAATAAACGCATTTTCCGTCACTGTTCTCGAAGACGTTCACCCAGCTAAAATGGGAACCACGTTTATTGCCACCCAACCACCATTTGGCTCCCGCCAACTGCGCGTAGAAGGATTTTCGTTCGGCATCGCTCTTGAGCCGCGTAAATTTGGCGTGGGGTGTATCGCTCATGTCGGCTGAGGGCCAGAGCCAATTCAACTCGCAGATACGACAGCCCACCAGCCCAGATCGTCATGCCCCCATCGTACGCCCAGCCCATTCGCTACTGTCCGAAGCAAGCCCATGGCAATCGCCTTGGTGGCATGCGACAACCGACCGCGATTGTCAGCGCGGTGGGTCAATGGCTCAACCGGCCGATAGCGACCGCTCATCTGCGCAAGGGAAGGACTGCGGTGCACGGAGGACCCACTTTCTTAATCTGCGTACGAGGTGAAAACTCTCACTTTACCTCTTTGATCCGCGTTCCGTAGCGGTCAGCAGGAGCGTTTTTGTCCGCATGGATGGTGAACGATCGCAAGTCAGCCGAAAACTTCCAGATGTGGTCCCGCACTTGAATGGATCGTTCGTCCAAAGGCGTATAGGCAACGTGGAGCGAAGGTCGATCGCTCCAGGAGACCGTGGCGTCGGCGTGGATGGTCACGATCGTGTTCGGGGTGGGATCGTTCGGTTTGACCCTGTATTCCCATTTTGTGTTGGCCAATCTTTTCGCGAGTTGGTTTTCAGTGGCCGGGGCCGCCGGAGCAGGAGAAAAAGGGGAGGCTACCTTGGCGCCAGAACCGGGGACGTGTGGTGTGGATTGTCCAGCCACCACTGCCGCTGGCGGAGCCGCGGGAGAAGCCGCCAGCCATGCGGCGGCGACTTCTTCGCGCTTTTTCTTCACGAGCAGCGCATCGTCGAGACGCTGTTGCTGCGTGAGCTGCGCCTGAGCCTGCGCGAGCACCTGATCAAATTTGGTGTGTAGCGCTTTCGCGCGCGTGGCGCGTTCTTTTTCCAACCGTGCGAGTTGTGGGCGGAATACCGCACGAATCTGCTTCACCGAGGCGGTCTCCGCAGCTTCGTCCGCATCCGGAAAAGCCTTCGTGTCTGAAAACCGCTTCCGCTCGTTCCGCAAGGCGAGCGCGCCATCGAGATCGCTCGCGCCGCTGGCTCTAGAAATCGCGGTATCGAGCGAGGTTAAATATTTCGCCGTCACCTTGCCGAGTTCAGTCTCATACACGTCGGTGACATCCCGCTGGAACGCCGGCTGCCACTGCGCATCGGTGGTGGCGATCCACTTTTGCACTTCCGTCTGTGCGGGTGGCGTGGCCGCTGGCGGAGTGCCATTGTCCGTGACCTGTGCGCGGGCGGTAACCACGATGGGCAGCAGGAAGAGAAGGATGCGGGGAATGTTCATCGTCTGGGGGGCTGTTCTCCTAAAGCAATTCGTCCTTGGCCGCGAGAGGAAATAGCCAGGGCGAAATGCGAAATGCCCAGCCGATGGAATTACACCCGCTCTTCGTCACAGGCGTCATCGCTCCAAAATTTGGGGCAGTCCGCATCGCCGGACGTTCTCTACGCGCCTTCGGAAAAGGCGGATTATTCGCACGGTGTCTCCCGCATTGACCGGGGGCGGGGTTTTCCCGATGGTGGGCGACTCTCACCATGAATACACCCCTAGACACTACGTCCATCAACCGCCGTCGTTTCCTCCGGACTACGACGGGCGCGGCGGCCGCCTTGAGCGCGCTTTCCGTCGAACGTTTCGCGCATGCCGCGGAAAACAATACGATCAAGCTGGGCATGATCGGCTGCGGTGGCCGCGGCACCGGCGCCACGAACCAGGCGCTGGCGGCGATCCCGAATATCCAGCTCGTCGCGGTCGGCGAACTCTTCCAGGACATTGCGGAGCGCGCGATCAAAAACCTCTCCGCGACGCACTCGACGAAAGTCGACGTCACGCCGGACCGTTTGTTTCTCGGCTTCGATGCCTACAAGAAAGTCATCGCCGCGTGCGACGTCGTGGTCTGCGCCACGCCGCCGACCTACCGCCCGATGATGTTTGAAGAGGCGGTCAAGCAGGGCAAACACGCCTTCCTGGAAAAGCCCGTGGCCGTCGATGCGATCGGCATTCGCCGGGTGCTCGCCGCGGCGGAAGAAGCGAAGAAGAAGAATCTCAAGGTCGGTGTGGGCCTCCAGCGCCGGCACAAGCCCGGCTATCTCGAAGCGGTGAAGCGCGTGCAGGATGGCGCCATCGGCGACGTCGTGTATGGCCGCACCTTCTGGGACATGGGCGCGGCGCGCGCCTTCGTGCCGCGGAAGGAGGGCTGGAACGAACTCGAGTTCCAGTTGCACAACCAATTCTATTTCGCGTGGCTGTGCGGCGACATCATCGTCGACCAGGGCCTGCACAACATCGACGTCTTCAACTGGATCAAGGGCACGTATCCCGTCACCGCCAAGGGCGTGTGCGGCGCGGAAGTCCGTCGCGGCAAGGACGCCGGCTGGCTCATGGATCATTACGCCATCGAGTACGAGTATGCGGATGGCACCCGTCTCTTTCACCAGAACCGGCAGATTCCCGATTGCTTCAATTACGTGGCGGAGAATGCGCACGGCACGAAGGGCTCGCTGGAGTGCATCAACGACCGCACGATCTTCAACATCACCGGCCCGAACGAGTGGAAGTACCAAAAGGAAGTTCCGACCGTCGATCCTTACCAACAGGAGCACAACGACCTGTTCAAGGCCATCCTCAACAATGAGCCCTACATGGAAGCCGAGCGGGGCGCGAAGAGCACCATGACGGCGATCATGGGCCGCATGGCCGGCTGGAGCGGCCAGCTCCTCAAGTGGGACGACGCCATCGCCAGCGAAGTGGCCTTTGGCAAGGAGTTCAAGGATCTGAGCGGCGAGCCGCCGATCCTGCCGAACGCGGAGGGGAACTACACGCTGCCGACTATCGGGAAGTACAAGGCGATCTAGGCTCCGGCTGGGATTACCGAAAAGATTCACGCCGCTCGTGCCCGTCGCGAGCGGCGTCTTTTTTGGGATGCAGATTTTTGCAAGACTGGCCTGCGAAACACCGTATTCCCTCCTACAATGAAAACCGCGTTCATCACCACGGTCGCTGCCCTCTCGCTCATCCTGGCCTCGGCTTCGGCGAGCATCACGGAGCAAGGCGGCGGGATCGTCTACGGCCAGGACTATGCCTACCACCTCAAGGCGCCGAAGGGCTGGATGCTCGATAACGAGAGCGGGGCCAGCCAGGGCGTCTACGCGGTCTTTTATCCCAAGGGCAGCTCGTGGCAGCACAGCGTCGTCGTCGCCTACGCCAGCTCACGGCCGCGGACCCAGGACATCGTCACGGCCGATGACGCGGCGAAATTCGTGGTCGAGGATTTCCATGCCAAAGGCAGCCCGAAGTACGAAGGCCAGCGCGTGAAAACGATCAAGATGAAGACGGGCGGGGAAGCGGTGATCTATCATTTCACCGGCGACCGCTGGGGCAACAGCGAGGCGGTGGCCTATTTCGTGGAGGCGAAGACGATCAATTTCATCGTGTTCACGTCGCGCCAGCGCAAAGCCTTTGAGGAAGCGCTGCCCGCTTTCGATGAGCTGGCTGCTTCCTACATGTTCATGGGCGACGCTCCGCTGAAGGGCAGCGAACCCAAGGCCACGCCGGCGAAAAATAAGGCGGCGAAATGAGGCGGCGCGTGCTGGGTTGTCTGGTGGTGGCGCTGCTGTGGGCCACCGTGTTGCCGGTCTCGGCGGAGGACCTGGCGGAATTGCGCTGGGGCCGGAAGCTCGCGCACTACACGCCGGCGGACCTGCCGGCCTTCGATGCCTGGGTCATCACGTCGCCGGCCTTGGGCACTGGAGAGGGGCAGAACCTCACCACGGTGCTGGACGCCATTGCGCACGAGCCGACTCCCACCATCGAGCACTTCTACCTGGCGGACTTGATTCAGCGTCCGGACTTGCAGAAAGCGGTGATGGATTTCGTGATGGCCCAGCGGGAGTTTCAGAAGCGACCGCCGCCGACCGGTTTCGGCCGCTGGGAATTCAGGAACAGCGACCAGATGCGGGCGCTGGTGGCGCAGGGGATCATGAAGTCGCCCTTCGTCGCTGAGTGCGACCAGCGGCTCGCGAAGTACGGCAAGTCGATCCGGTCCGTCTCGATGGAGAAGCTTTTTTTCACGAAGAAGGATGGGCAATGGGGCTGGAATGCCAGCGTGTGGCTGATGGTCGATCCGTGGCCCAAGGCGCCGAAAGCGGTCCGCCAGAAATAGTGCTGCTTCCCACCGCCCGTGTTTGGGCGTTCATTGTGGGGATGACCGATGACGCCCGCACCCGCTTTCTCCAGAAACTGGAAGCGGCGTGGCGTGCGGAGACGCTGGTGAAGTTCACGCTCAGCCAACCGCGCGACGCGGAAGCGGGCTTGCGCAATGTGTATGGTCGCGCGGTGGAGTTGCGCGAAGGGAGGCGGCTGTCATTCGTTTGGCGTTACGCGACGCGTGACGTGA
>NZ_JBDUCX010000337.1:0-5771 GCF_040003245.1 Chthoniobacter sp. | reverse complement strand
GTGAAACGCTGCAGCCCCGATGATAGTGCATCTCTAGGTTGTGCGAAAGTAGGACGTCGCCAGTAATACGCCCCGTCTCTTGGAAACAAGAGACGGGGCCATTTTTTTGCCCGAATCTGATGGAGGCAGACACGAAATTCGTGAACGGGAATAGCAGCGGTCCGATCATTCACGTGAAAACCGGAAAGTGATCGCGATCGCCACTCTCGCTGTCATCCGCAAACTCGACAGTTTGTCCCTTGATTCGCAATTCATCAGGTGCGCCGTTTCGGTTGCCAGTTCGCTATGCGCGCGCCGCCGGAGAGCTTCGCCACAATTTAAACGAACTGACGTGCCCCTTGCGATGGCGGGGATTGCCGGGTCGTCGATGGCGTCCGTGTGAAAATTGGTTCCCGCGGTATTGGATGGGCGACGGCGATGGCGTTTGAGGCCCCGGCGCGACGGACGTCAGGCAATTTCACGGTTTTTCTTGCTCCACCCCTCGCTGCGGTGAATAAGGGGGCAGGGTTTTCATTTTATGACAAAGGGCCAACCTGTTTCCGATTATGTCACGATCGGCTTCGAGAAAATCGAACGCGATCTGCGATTCTTTATCGAGTGCCTAGGCGAAGTGCTGGGCGAGCTCGGGCTGAGTGATCTCGCCAGCCATTTACCGTGGTTTGGATCCGATCCGGCGGAGTTCGATGCGACGAGAGTCCCCACCCAGATCGGGCTCGTCTATTCGATCGCTTTTCAACTCCTGAACATGGTCGAGGAGAACGCGGCCGCCTACGTCCGTTCCTTGCGGGAACGAGAGCAGGGCGTGACAGCCGAGCGAGGGCTCTGGGGGGAGCGATTTGCGAAGTTGAAGGCCGACGGGATCCCGGAATCCGTCATCGGGGACACGCTCGCTCGTGTGCGGGTGGAGCCGGTTCTCACTGCGCATCCCACGGAGGCCAAGCGACTTGCGGTGCTCGATCAGCATCGGTCGCTTTACGCTTTGTTGGCGGGGCCCGATCGGGAAACGCTGCCGGCGTCCGAACTGCAATCATTGCGCGTGAAGACGAAGGCCGCCTTGGAGCGCTTGTGGCGGACCGGCGAAATTCTGCTCGAAAAGCCCACGCTGGCCGACGAGCGCCGCAACGTCCTGCACTATTTGCGCGATGTTTTCCCATCCGTCCTGCCGGAGATCGACGAGCGCCTCGATCATGCGTGGTCGGCGGCCGGCTTCGCTGCGACGCGTTTGCGGGACGAAACAAAGCTGCCGCAAATTCGCTTTGGCATGTGGGTGGGTGGCGACCGCGATGGCCACCCGGGCGTCACGGCGGAAGTCACCGCGGAAACATTGGAGCGCCTGCGGGTGAATGCCTTCGTTGTCTTGCGCCGCCAACTCATGGCACTGGCGGAAAAGCTGAGCCTTTCCCAATGGATGCAGCCGCTGCCGCAATCCTTGGTGGCGGCCCGCGAAAAGCTCGCGGAATCGCTCGGCGAAAAAGCACGGGCCGTTCTTTCCACCAATGCCAGCGAGCCGTGGCGGCAATATGTGGAACTGCTGATCGAGAAGCTGCCTATCGAAACCGCACCACATCAAATTTCCCAACTGCACTCCGGAGTGGGCAGCTACGAATTCGCCGGCCAACTGGCCGCGGACTTGGGCACATTGCGCGATTCACTCGTCGAAGTCGGCGCGCAGCGACTGGCGGATTCTGACGTGCGGCCCGTGCTGCGCGCGGTGCAAGTCTTCGGCTTTCACCTCGCGCAACTCGACATCCGCCAGAACAGCGTCTTCCACGCGAAGGCCTTGTCGCAGCTCATGGATGCGGCTGGCCTCGATGGGAGCCAATGGGAGGAGTGGACCGAAAATGAGCGCCTGCGTTTCCTCGAAAAAGAACTGCGTTCGCCGCGCCCGTTCCTGCACACCTCAGCCTCCGCTGGCCCGGAAGCCGACGCGGTCCTCGGCTGCTATCGAGTGCTCGCGGCGCATATCGCGCGTTGCGGCGCGGATGGCATCGGCGCGCTGATCATCAGCATGACGCGACGGCTTTCCGATTTGCTCGTCGTCTATGTCCTGGCGCGTGAAGCGGGACTCACGCGCACCCTGCCCGAGGGACTCGTCTGTGTCCTGCCCGTGGTGCCGTTGTTTGAAACGCTCGACGATCTCGAGGCGGCGCCGTCGATTCTGGGCGCATTTATCGAGGAGCCAATGACGCGCCGCAGCCTGGATTTTCTGTCCTGGAACTGGGGCCGCGAAAAACTGCCGCTGACCCAGCAGGTGATGGTCGGGTACAGCGACAGCAACAAAGACTCCGGCATTTTTGCGAGCCAGTGGGGCCTGCAAAAAGCGCAGGCCCGCCTGGCCCAACTCGGGCGCGACGCCGGTGTGCGCATCCGCTTTTTCCACGGTCGCGGCGGCACGGTCAGTCGTGGCGCCGGTCCCACGCATCGTTTCCTCGAGGCGCTGCCAAACAACTCGCTTTCCGGCGACATCCGGCTCACCGAGCAAGGGGAGACGATTGCGCAGAAATTCGGCCACTTTGTCACCGCCACTTACAATCTCGAACTGCTCCTCGCGGGCGTCACGGCCACCACGATCGAGCACGAGCGCAGCGCGCCCATGCCGCCCCCGCTCGCGCCTGTGCTGGAGCGGCTTTCCCGCGCGAGCCAGCAGGCGTATCGCCGGCTGCTCGACACCGAGGATTTCATCACTTTCTACCGGCAGGCCACGCCGATCGACGCGCTGGAACATAGCCGCATCGGGTCGCGTCCCTCGCGTCGGACGGGGAAACCCAGCCTGGCCGATTTGCGCGCGATTCCATGGGTGTTCAGTTGGATCCAGTCGCGCTTTTATGTGCCCGGCTGGTTCGGCGCGGGCTCCGGGCTCAAGTCACTCACGGAAGCAGAGCTGGCGGAAATCAAGGACCAGCTTCGCACCTGGCCATTCCTGTATTACGTGCTCACCAACATCGAAGCCAGTATCGCCAGTACCGACCTGGAATTGATGCAGGCCTACGCGGGAATGGTGCAGGATCCGGCGCTGCGCGAGCGGTTCATGAAGATCATCGTCGATGAATGGAATCTCACGCGCGAGATGCTGGAAAAGCTGCGCGGGGTGCCCATGGCCGATCGCCGTCCACGTATGCTGCGGACATTGAAACTGCGCGCGGAAGCCTTGCGCGTGCTGCATCTACAGGAGATCCATTTGCTTACCAAGTGGCGCGCGTGCCGCGCTGCGGGAGACGAGGCCGCCGCCGAGAATATGCTCCCGGATCTGTTGCTTTCGATCAACGCGATCGCCAGTGGCTTGCGGACCACGGGGTAGATCGCCCGGTCTTCTCCCTCTCGGCCGACAATCCTCAGCGCGCCTTTTTTTGTCCGTTGGGTGATGTGCCCGTCGAGATATTCGCGGCCACGGCATTGGCCGGTACGGCGTTCGATTTGGTCGCGGCGTGGCGATAGGTGCCGAGCTTGCCGAAGGAATAGTACGGCACGTAGCGGTCTGGCGATACGGTGTCCACGGCGATGGGATCGGCGCGGTCGGTGCAGTCGAGGATCCACCAGCGTCCGTCGCAGCGCCAGTAGATCCAGGCATGGCTGGTGCGCAGGCTCTTTTCCGCCTTGCCGATCACGAAGAGCGCGCCGGCGTCGGCAAGATTATCGTACAGCCAGAGGGCCTTGGACTTGCAATCGCCAGAGTGCTGCACCTCGGTGAGTTTCGGCGGATCGGGCCGGTAAGGGTCGCGCGAGACGTACTCGAAACTGTGCCCTACTTTCATCAAATGACAGGCCTTGGCCATGGAAATGCCGTGCGGTTCCAGGCTGGCGATCACGGACCGGACACTGCCGAAGTAGCGATCGTAGGGCGTGGAGGAAGTGGGCTGCATTTCCAATTCGCGTCCTCCCGGTGGCAGGGGAAAGGAAGCACGCAGAAAGGGTTGATCCTCGTCGCTCTCCCGTAGCGGGACATCGTGGCGAAAATTGGCCCGGCGAAACTTTGCGTCCGTCGCGGAAGGAGCGGCCGGATCCTGCGCCGCCATGGCCGGCAGGGCAACGAGCGCTAGCAAAGTGCTGAGATCACGTGGGCGCATGGGGGAGAGGCTAGCTGGGGCAATGGGGATGGCAACACCGCCTTCTGCGGTTTGTTTCGGGTTTCTCCATCGGGGATAAGCCGGTGGAGTTGCGTGCCTGTGACGGACGGATAAGCTGTCGTGGCCATGAGCCAAATCTTCAGTGCCGCCGGCGCCCTCGTGGACCGGATCAAAATCAATGCCGTCTCGCGGGAATGCCGCGATGGCCGCGCGCTGTGGATCAAGCGGCGGCGGTGGACTGCGCGCCCGATCATGGCTTGCGCCAATCGCTTTTTCCGCCTGGCCGGCAACCCCATCCAGGCGCTCGATGAACTGGCGATTTGGCAGCGCTGGGAGGTGGATTGTTTCCTGCAATTGCACGGCGGGGAATTTCAGGCCTTTGCCGAGGGCGCGTGCGCGGTCGCGGCCGAGGAAGTGCCGGGGAAAAGCCTTTCGCACCATCTCAGTCATGGAACCCTTTCGGCGCGGATGCTGGAAGCGGCGGCGCGGGAGTTGCGCCGGGCGCACGAGGCGGAGTGCGCGACCTTCCACGGCCCGTGGTCGCACGGCGATCCGCACTCCGGCAATTTCGTGTATGAACCGTCGGCCGATCGCGCGCGCTTGATTGATTTCGAGGTCATGCATCACCCCACGATTGGTGCCGATGAGCGTCATGCCGACGACCTGTTGATTTTCCTGCAAGATTTGGTGGGGCGCATTTCCATTGAGCAGTGGATGCCGAGTGCGCGGGCGTTTCTTTCCGCGTACGATCGACAGGAGATCGTGGTGCTCTTACGCCAGAAGCTGTTCGTGCCGCGCGGTCTGCCGCGGGTGTGGTGGGCGGTGCGGACGACCTATCTGGGGGCGGCGGAATTGGAGCGGCGGCTCCGGGCGCTCCGGGAAAGCATTTAGGCGCCGCCGCCGCCCAAATCGTTGCGGGCGACGAGCCATTCCTGCACCGGTTGGCCGCCGATGAGGTGCTCCTGGAGGATGCGCTCGAAACGATCGGGCGTCATCGCTCCGTACCACGTGCCCTCGGGATAGACGACCAGCCAGGGCCCGCCGGCGCAGATGCGGAAGCAGCCGGCTTTCGTGCGCATGGCCTTCTGGCCGGTTTCGCGCACGCGTTGCTTCACGTATTCCCACACGCGCTCGCCGTCGGCCGACGCGCAGCAATCCGGGCCGAGGCACAGAAACAGATGGCGTTCCGCACGGGCGACACCGGCCTTTTCGAGTCCAGCTTGAATGGCTTCGTTCATGGTGGCGGAGAAGTACTGGCAGTTCCGGCGGTGGGAAAAATGCCGGCCAGCCGCGTGATCATCCGCGCTTCCCACTCGGGTTGCAATTGCACGTAGACCTCGTGATCGATGAAATGGTCGTAGAGCCATTCGGCGTCGCGCAGGCGGGCTTCGTGCACGAAGCCGAGGCGCGGTGGAATAGCGCGGCTGCGGGTGTTCCCCGTGGCGCAGGCGATGGCCAGGCGGTGCAGGTTCAACGCGGCAAAAGCATGATCGACGAGCACCTGGCAACTCGCGGTGACGAGCCCTTGCCCCTCGTGCGCCTCGGCGAGCCAGTAACCGATGGACGTGCTCCGGTTCAGCCAGTCGATGCGATGATAACTGGCGATGCCGACAATATGGCCATCGAGCAGGATCGCGGCGTGAATGTTGTGGTTGTTCTCGGCCTGCTGCACGACATCGATCACGAACTGGCGCGCATCCGCGAGCG